>JAICZO010000013.1 GCA_029057255.1 Muribaculaceae bacterium
AGTGGACACAGTGGGCATTCCTCAAGATGTTCGGCTCGTACTATGACCGCCGCGCCGACCGCGCCATGCCCGTCGAGGACCTTGTGAAGCACTTCGAAGCTCACGGCACCGAGGGTGTCGACGCCGCCTGCTCGCGCGAGATGACATTCACCGCCGACGAGTGGAAGGCTATGACCGACAAGCAGAAAAGCGACACTCTGATGAACTACCGCCTCGCATATCTCGGCAACACTATGGTGAACTGGTGCCCCAAACTCGGCACCGTGCTCGCCAACGATGAAGTCAGCGAGGGTCTCTCGGTGCGCGGCGGATACCCCGTCGAGCAGAAGGAGATGTGGCAGTGGTGCCTGCGCGTGTCGGCATATGCCGACCGTCTGCTCCGCGGCCTCGACAACATCGACTGGTCCGACTCCATCAAAGAGACACAGCGCAACTGGATCGGCCGCTCCGAGGGCGCCGAGATGCGCTTCCGCATCGACGGCCGCGACGACATCGAGCTTGAGATTTTCACCACACGCGCCGACACAGTATTCGGCGTGACATTCATGGTGCTCGCTCCCGAGAGCAAGTATGTCGACATCGTCACCACCCCCGGGCAGCGTGCCGCCGTCGACGAGTATCTCGCCTCGATACGCCACCGCACAGAGCGCGAGCGCATGATCGACAAGCGCGTCACCGGCGTCTTCTCCGGCTCATACGCCATCAACCCGCTCTCGGGCAAGAAGGTACCCGTATGGATCAGCGACTACGTGCTGGCCGGATACGGCACCGGCGCCATCATGGCCGTGCCCGCGCATGACAGCCGCGACTACGCCTTCGCCCGCCACTTCGACCTGCCCGTCATCCCCCTCATCGAGGGCGCCGACGTCAGCAACGAGTCGTTCGAGGCCAAGGAAGGCATCATGATAAACTCCGAGGGTCCGTCGCTCAACCTCAACGGCCTCACCGTCAAAGAAGCCATCGCTGCTGCCAAGAAGCATGTCGAGGAAGCTGGCATAGGCCGCGTAAAGGTGAACTTCCGCCTCCGCGACGCCATCTTCAGCCGCCAGCGCTACTGGGGCGAGCCTATACCCGTATGCTACGTCGACGGCATCCCCACTCCCTTCGAGAACCTGCCCCTCGAACTCCCCGAAATCGACAAATACCTGCCCACCGAGACAGGCGAGCCCCCGCTGGGACGCGCCAAGAACTGGTGCACTCCCGAGGGCTACCCCCTCGAGCTCAACACCATGCCCGGCTTCGCAGGCTCGTCGGCATACTATCTCCGATACATGGACCCGCACAACAGCGAGGCTCTCGTGTCGAAGGAGGCCAACGGCTACTGGCGCTCGGTCGACCTGTATGTGGGCGGCTCGGAGCATGCCACCGGCCACCTCATCTACAGCCGTTTCTGGAACAAGTTCCTCTATGACTACGGCGTCATCGTCGACGACGAGCCCTTCCGCAAGCTCATCAACCAGGGCATGATTCAGGGCCGAAGCAACTTCGTATACCGCATCAAGGACACCAACACCTTCGTCACCATCGGCAAGAAGGCAGAGTACGACACCACTCCCATCCACGTCGACATCAACCTCGCCGACAATGACGTGCTCGACACCGAGGCATTCCGCGCCTGGCGCCCCGAATTCGCCGACGCCGAGTTCATCCTCGAGGACGACGGCCGCTATGTCTGCGGCACCGCCGTCGAGAAGATGTCCAAGTCGATGTTCAACGTCGTCAACCCCGACGACATGATAGAGCGCTACGGTGCCGACACCCTGCGCCTCTACGAGATGTTCCTCGGCCCCGTGGAGCAGAGCAAACCCTGGGATACTCACGGCATCGACGGC
>JAICZO010000130.1 GCA_029057255.1 Muribaculaceae bacterium
AGTATGAGCAGGTTATGCTTGTTGTCGCCCGAGGGCGTTGTGCTGTTTTTCTGAGCCATGATAGTGCTTCTGTTGTTATTTTTCAGGATGCAAAGTTAACAAATTTGCCTAAGATGTGCAAGGACTAAAAGGGCTGCTCGTCGCCGCCGGGGATGAAGTTGTCGTTGGGCGCGAAGGTGTTGCTGAAGGCCGCCGCGTCGGCTGCCGCGAGCGAGGGATTGTCCTGAGGCACGGCTGTGGCGGCGTTGTCGCTGGCGCCGCGCATGACGAATCCCGACGGGTCGTTGGCGTCGGCGGCGTCCCAGTTCTCGAAGCGGACGTACTCTTTGCGGAAGAGCATGTCGACGGTGCCTACGCTACCGCTACGGTGCTTGGCGATGATGAACTCGGCCTTGCCGCGGATGTTGTTGCCGTCCTCGTCGATGCCGGAGTGGGAGTAGTACTCGGGTCGGTGGATGAAGCACACGATGTCGGCGTCCTGCTCGATGGCACCGGACTCTCGGAGGTCGGAGAGCTGCGGGCGCTTGTCCTTGTTGCCGCGGTCCTCGAGCTTACGGTTGAGCTGCGAGAGTGCGATGATAGGTATGTCCAGCTCTTTGGCGAGCTGCTTGAGGCTTCGGGAGATTGTCGATACTTCCTGCTCTCGCGAGCCCATCTTCATGCCTGCCGACATCAGCTGCAGGTAGTCGATGACGATAATCTTCACGTCGTGCTCGCGTACGAGCCTGCGCGCCTTGGTGCGCAGCTCCATAATCGACAGTCCGGAGGTGTCGTCGACATACATCGGCAGACCCTGCAGACGGCTCAGACGTGTTGTGAGCTGACCCCAGTCGGCAGTCGAGAGGTCGCCGCTCTTGATTTTCTCGCCGGGCAGCTCGCAGGCGTTGGATATAAGACGGTTGACGAGCTGCAGGTTGCTCATCTCAAGCGAGAACACCGCCACGGGGTCGCCGTGCATGGCGATGTTCAGAGCCATCGAGAGCACGAATGCCGTCTTACCCATGGCAGGACGGGCGGCAATGATGATAAGGTCGGAGTTCTGCCAGCCGGAGGTCCACTTGTTGAGCTCGCGGAAGCCGGTGTCGAGGCCGCTCAGACCCGAGTCGCGACGGCTTGCCATCTGCATCTGCTCGACGGCGCGGTCGAGGATGGGGTCGATCTGCGAGACGTCCTTCTTGAGGTTGCGCTGCGAGATGTCGAAGAGGTGTTTCTCGGCTTCCTGGAGCAGGTCGTCGATGTCGTTGCTCTCGTCGAAGGCCGCATTCTCGACTTTTGTGGCGAACGAAATGAGCT
>JAICZO010000131.1 GCA_029057255.1 Muribaculaceae bacterium
GCTGGGCAACCTTAGCATTGGGCTTTTGAGCTTCCATAATTTTGATTAAATGTACTGAATAAATTAATGTATTAGTTAATGATTGATATTAGTTCAATTCAACGCAGACGGAGGCACGGTTATGCCGCCGCATACTTGTTAGAGTTGTATTTTAGATGTTTCCTGTGTGTTTATGTCAGGTATTATTTAAGGAGTTCATACATTTAGATTACACTAAACATATCGCAAAATTAACAAGTTGTTTTTAACCTACAAAATATTTGCGGGCATTTTTTGACAAAAGAAGGTACGCTTAATCCTTTTTGTTGCTGTAAGCGCGTTTTTGTGTTAAAAATTACAAATATTCTACAATGTAGCTTTCGCAAGTTTCAATTGCTCACCTTATGTCGGAGTATCGTCGTCGGTTGCGGATGTAATATGAGGTGAGGATGTTGACCGAAGCGCCTGGCTCGGTGGCAAGAAGGTTGACGGCGGGGTGGCGGGTGTAGTCCTTGCGCATGCGGGCGAAGTCGCGGTGGGCGCGGAATATGGCGGCCGCGTTGGCGAAGTCGAGCGTAAGTACGTACTTGACCCACGCCACGGTGTCGAGCAGGCGTCGCCTGATGAGGAAGGCGCCACGGACGTCGTCGGGCAGGTTCTTGTGCAGCATGAGCAGGTTGTTGCGGAAGTTCAGGTAGGTCTTGCGCGGGTTCTCGGCGGGCAGGGAGCCGCCTCCGAGGTGGTATACTGTGGCGGCGGGCACGGCGGCGATGGCATAGCCTGCGAGCTTGACGCGCCAGCAGAGGTCGATTTCTTCCATATGGGCGAAGAATGCGGCGTCAAGACCGCCGGCCCGGAGGTACAGGTCGCGCCTTATCATCAGGCATGCGCCGGAGGCCCAGAAGATGTCGGCTACCGTATCGTACTGACCGCTGTCGCGCTCGCAGGTGTCGAAGATGCGGCCGCGACAGTAGGGATAGCCGTTGCGGTCGATGAATCCTCCTGATGCTCCGGCATACTCGAAGTGGTCTTTGCGGGTGTAGGCGAGCAGTTTAGGCTGACATGCGCCTACCGGCGCATTGCTCTCCATGAAAGCATGAAGGGCGTTGACCCAGCCGTCAGTAGTGGCCACGTCGGAGTTGAGGAGCACGACATATTTATAGCCTTCGGCCTTGGCGACGGCCTTGTTGTAGCCCTCGGCAAAGCCGTAATTGCGGTCGAATGGCCACACTTCGACATCGCGGCCGAAAGCTCCGGCGATATAGTCGAGCGAGTCGTCGGTGCTGCCGTTGTCGGCCACGATGACGCGCGCCACGGACGTGTCGGTGGTGCTCACTACCTGTGGCAGGAACTCCCGCAGCAGTTTGGAGCCGTTCCAGTTCAGTATTATAACCGCTACTTCGGGGGCAGCGTCACGGGGTGTTTCCATCGGTTGTGTGTCCATAGCCATATCGAGGGGCTTCGTTTAATAGTTTCTTCAAGCATAGCGGCATAGCGGCGCGTGATATCGCCGCTCTGACATGCGGCGGGGTCGTCGGTCAGCAGCCGGCATGTGATGTGGTAGTGACCGCGGCGCGGCTTGCTTATGTCCCAGTAGACGGCCGCATATCCGAGCTTGCGGGCGAGCGTCTCGGTGCCCGTTATGAATGCCGTGGGGCGGTTCAGGAACTCGAGTACGAGCGTCGGGTCGCCGGCGCTGGGCTTCTGGTCGCTCATGAAGCACGTCACGGTGCGCAGTCCGGCCCGGTTCATTTCGACGAGCTTGCGCAGTGTCTGTTTCTTGGCGATGGATGTCGACCCGAAACGGCTGCGTATCCTGAGCATGATGCGGTCGAAGGCGGTGCTGGACAGCGGGCGGTATACCTGGCAGTACCTCACGCCCTCGGCCTCGCCCCGCCTCATGTGCATGGTCATCGAGGCGCCCCACTCCCAGTTGCCGCTGTGCGAGAAATAGACGATGACGTCGTGCCCGGCCTCGGTCAGCGAGTCTATGATGTCGAGGTTCTCGAATGTCATGCGCCTCGCCATCTCGCGGCCGGAGATATGCAGGAGCTTGACCGTCTCCACCACATAGTCGGCGAAGTTGTGATAGAAGCGGCGCTCGACATCGGCTCTGCCGGCCTCTGTCATGAAGGGGAAACAAGCCTTGATGTTTTCGCGCACGACACGCCGGCGGTATCTGACCACGTGATATACAAGCAGATACAGCACGTCGGCGAAGATATACAGCAGGCCGAGCGGCAGCAGTGCCAACGCTTTGAGCACTATATATAATAATGTATATCCGGCGTTCTTCATTGTGCAAGTGTTGCCGATACGGTCTCGCCGTCGTCACCGAGCGAGTCGAGACGCATCATGACAAGACGGTTGTCGTAAGACTGCGGCAGATCGCACTCCACACGCAGGTAGTTGTCGGTGAATCCTCCCAGACGGTGTCCGGGACGTGTGTGCTCGAGCAGTACGGGGCGCACCGAGCCCAGGAAGCGCTCGGCAAAGGCGGCATGCTTGCGTGCGCTTAGAGCCATCATGACGGCCGAGCGACGGTGCTTCTCTTCCTGCGACACCACATGCTCGATCTGCAAGGCACGTGTGCCGGGGCGCTCCGAGTAGGTGAAGACATGCAGGTGCGAGATGTCGAGACTGTCGACGAACGCGCGCGAGGACTCGAAGCGCTCGGGCGTCTCGCCGCGTGCTCCGACAATGAGGT
>JAICZO010000132.1 GCA_029057255.1 Muribaculaceae bacterium
CTGTCAGAAAGGATAACCGATGGCGAGGTGGAATGCGAGCGACTTGCCGAAGGATGTCATGTTGTAGTAGCCTCGCTTGCCGGTGTCGTAGGGGGCGTGGATGCCTATGCCGAGGTCACCGCGGATGACGAGCATGCCGATGTCGACGCGCAGGCCTGCTCCGGTGCCGAGGGCGAGGTCGCGCAGGAAGGTCTTTGCCCGCAGTGTGCCGCCGGGGCGCATGGGGTCGGACTTGAGCAGCCATACGTTGCCGGTGTCGACAAAGAGGGCGCCGTGCAGCGGACCGAATATGGGGAAGCGGTACTCGACGTTGGCCTCGAACTTGAATGTGCCGGTGCGGTCGAAGTAGTCTTCGGGCTGTCCGTCGGGTGCCTTGTAGCTGCCGGGGCCTATCGAGCGGACGGTGAAGGCTCGCACGGAGTTGGCGCCGCCGACATAGAACTGCTCGCTGTAGGGCACCTGCGTGGAGTTGCCGTAGGCATGGGCCGCCCCTGCCGCCACGCGCGTGACGAGCCACTGGTCGCCCGATGTGATGCGGCGGCCCCACACGAGCTGCATCTGTCCCTTGACAAACTGCGAGAAGGGTGTGCCGAAGAGTTCTTTCTCGCCCTTCTTGCCGCATGCGCGGTAGATGGCCCAGAAGAGGTTGCCGGCTTCCTGCACCGAGAACTGCCAGTTGATGGTGTTGTCGCGGTTGATCTGCCGGTCATATACATAATTATATATCATCTGGGGTATGAACTGGCTGCGGAAGCTCTGCGCCACTGCCGGATTGGCCGTCATGATGGAGTCGAACTCGGCCGTGGTGTGCATCAGGTTGGTGTATGTGAGTTTGAAGAGGGTCAGGGTGTTCTGCACGTGACGGCGCACACGCCAGTCATAGTTGATGGAGGCGTTGAACTGCGCCATCTTGAAGTAGTGCGGACGGTTGAGCAGGTCGGCGTTGAGCTGCAGGCGCGTCCAGTTGAGCTGGAAGCGGCTGCGCGGTATGAACTTGGGCGCGAGCAGCCTCGGGAAGGCGAGCGCTCCGGTCAGCCCGACTTCATAGGAGTTGAACACCGACTTGCGGCCTGAGCCTGTCTGCCACTCGTAGGTGCCGGTGAGCTTCACCGACAGCTGCTCGCCGCCGCCGAAGATGTTCTTGTTGGTGACGCCGAAGGTCAGCCCCGGGCCTATGTAGCTGTTGGACTTCGACGAGGCGTTGACTTCGAGCGATGTCTCGAGGGGCGTGTCGAAGGTGCAGTATATGTCGACGTCAAGACGGTGTGCCGCCATATCGGTGGTGTCGGGCACGGCCTCGATGTTGATGGCATTGAAGATGCCGAGGCGGGCGAGGTTGGCCTGGGTGCGGTCCATGCCGCGCACCGAGAATGTGCGGCCGGGGCGGAAGGCTATGCACTCCTCCACCGCCGAGCGGCGCAGGCGCGAGGGTGTCATCTGGATGAGTGTGGCGCGCTTGAGCTGTATGGTGTCGGGCACTCCCCCGCCCTGGTTGCGCTCGACGTGCAGCGTGACCTTGCCTGTGGTATAAGGCTCGAGGGCAAACGCCGGCACGTTCTTGGCCAGCATCATCTTCAGTGCGATGTGCTGCGGGCGCTCGATGCTGTCGGCGAGGTACTCGATGAAGTCGGGGCGGAAGAAGTAGTAGCCGCGGTTGCGCAGCTTGTTGGTGATGCGTGTGCGCGCCACCGAGAGCGAGTCGGTGCTGAATATGGGCTTGTCGGACATCAGGTAGGGGTCGAGACGCGCCAGCGAGTCGATGACCTGCGCCAGGCGGGTGGTGTCGGACACAAGCATGACAGTGTCGACGGGGTATGCCGGGCCGGGGTTGACGCTGTAGCGTATCTTGGCCTTCTTGGGGTTCTTGCCCTGCACGAGCTCATACTGCGCGGTGCCGCGGAAGTATCCGTTGTTGTCGAGAATCTGCTCTATCATGTGCGTGCGCACTTCGGGGCGGACATCCGACACCAGCACCGGCTCCTCGACGAGCTTCTCGTATATCCAGTGCCTGAAGCCCTTGGGCGGATTGGGCCAGTTGTTGTATACCCACAGGCCGAGGGGGAAGGGGTAGCGCCATCCGATAAGCTTGATGTAGTTGTTGGGAGCCACGTCGACGGCCGTCTTGATCTGCGATGCTATGGCCGAGGCTATGCGAGAGCTGTCCGACGGGGCTATCTCCACCTTCTTGACGCCGGTGTAGAGTATCTCGTCGGCGGGGATGCGGCGTGTGGTCGAGCAGGAGCTGAACAGCACCGCAGCGACAGCCGCCATCGCTGCCAGGCGCGGGAGTATGTGTCGTATGCGGGTTTTCATTTTGCTGATTCTTTGTCGTTGACATTAATTCTGCTTTCGCGCTCGTTGCGCTCTTTCTCTCGTCGCTCCGCCACCTTGCGCGGCAGGAACATGTCGCCTATTCGGCGCAGCTTGCGGCGGTAGACGAAGCCGACGCCGGTCTGCGTTATCTCGCCCTCGAGGATGCTCTCGTAGCCTGTATGGCGGAAGAGCCTCAGGTACATCGTGCGCTGCCTGTTGAGGAAGTACTCGAAGGATATGTCGTTGATGAGGTTCTGCGAGAAGTTCTCGTCGGCGTTGGCGTCGGTACTGTAGTTGCCACCGACGACAATCTTGAAGCGGTCGTTGAAGAGCGACTTGGACACCTGGTAGGAGTAGCTCATGGTCGACGACGTGCTGCCGTTGACGGTGCGGTCGTACTGGTCGATGCCGAACGATATGTCGATGCCTTTGATATTGTTGGCCGCCCAGGTGTTGATCTGAGACTCGAGGAAGGAGAATAGCGGGTTGCCCGAGAGCGAGGCGTTGCCCTTGGTGCCGGGGCCGGTGTAGACATTGTAGAGGAGCATGTTCATGGCCTGGTTGGCGCGCTGCTCGGGCGACATGGACTCGAGCTCGTTGGCGACGGTCATGTCGTCGTTGGTGCTGAGGTCGAAGGATACGTCGAGGCGGTTGAGGGTGCCTGTCACCGACAGCAGCACGTCGAAGTTGACGAGCCTCGAGTTCTGCCCCGACTGCGTGACGTTGGCCTTGATGACATCCACGGCCTTGACGTTGAGGGTCGGGTTCATCATCTCGCCGTTGAATGCCACATAGCTGCCGTCCATGAATGTGAAGTACTTCTCCGACATGAAGGGCGGCGTGTAGCGCACGAACCCCTTGTCGATGTCGAGGCGTCCGGTGAGGCGTCCGTCGTCGAGCGGCGTCATGGCGAATGTCAGCTTGCCGTTGCTCTGCACCGAAGCTCTGTTCTTGCCGTCGGCCGACAGGTCGACGTTCACCGTCGAGCCGTCCTCGATGGTGAGGGTGGCGTCGAGAAGCATGGCCATGCCCGAGGTGGCGAGCGTGTCGGCTTCGGCCACGGCAAGCGAGTCGGTGAAGTTGACAAACTTGACCATATCGCTGTTGCTGCGGTTTGTAAGGGCGTTGGTGGCGTCGGGGATGACGTATGTCACGTTGGTCTCCGACAGCAGCTTGAGGTCGGCGTTGACGCTCATGAAACTCATGTTGCCGCGGGCACCGGCATCAAGGCTGATGAATGCCTTGCCGTATACATCGGCGCCCTTGGACGCGCGGTTGCTGTTGACAATCTGCATGTTGTCGGCCTTCATGCCTATGTTGAGCTTCATATTGGAGAGGTCCGATATATCGACCGTGCCGTCGACATACAGCGGGTTTTCGTTGCAGCCGCTGATGGCGAAGCGGTCGAAGCGCAC
This sequence comes from Muribaculaceae bacterium, assembly GCA_029057255.1. GTDB lineage: Bacteria > Bacteroidota > Bacteroidia > Bacteroidales > Muribaculaceae > CAG-873. The sequence continues at coordinate 3,729 of JAICZO010000132.1, forward strand.
CATGTTGTCGGTGACGTCGATGGGGGTCTCGCTGAAGCGGTAAGGCGTGCCGGTGAGCGCCAGGCGCACGGCCGTCGAGTCGAAGTCGATAGTGCCGTTGAAGACGGGGTGCGCGTCGGTGCCCGAAATCTTCATCGCGCCGTTGAGCGTGCCCGACAGACGCGCCGTGCCCGCAGGCAGGAAGGGGTTGGCGGTCTCGAGCGGGAAGTGTATCATCGCGAAGTCGAGGTCAAGCGGCGATGTGGCGGTGCTGTCGTTGAGTGCGCCCGAGACTGTCATGGTCTTGACGCCGTCGACAAAGAGGGCTGCCTTGGCGTTGATGGTGCCCGACGTGGTGGCGGCGACATCGAAGTCGGCCTTGAAGTCGGCCACCTTCTCGCGGCCATAGATCAGGTTGGTGACGCCGGCCGAACCCTTGCCGACAAACATGTCGCTCTGACGGTTGAGACGCATGTCGGCGTTGATGTCGCCCTTGACAGGGGGCGCGAAGGGGTTGAACGAAATCCAGTCCGATATGTGGATGTCTGACAGGCGGATGACGAGGTCCTCCTGCTCTCCGGCATGCTCATGGACGTGCCCGAGGCTGTCGGCGGCCGCATGCTCGGTGAAGACGGCAAGCGAGCTGTTGCCGCCCTCCATGCGCACGTTGGCGTCGATATGGCTGTCGGGGATGTGATAGGAGATATAGTTGTCTTTATTGACGCTCCACTGCTGGTAGCCGATGACGGGCTTGTAGGGCTTTATGCTGACAGTAATCAGGGAGTCGGGCTGCGACGCCGTGGCCTCGAAGCCGAGCCTGAATCCGGTCTTGTCCTTGATGTTCTGCTGGTGTACGCCGAGGGCGGCCTTGTTGCCGTCGACGAGCGCCTTGATATAGACGTGGTGCCACTCGTCGAGGTTGCCGGGCTTGTTCTCGACGCCGGCGCCTACGAGGAGGTGCTCGCCGCGCTGGCGTGCATTGACATACAGCGAGTCGAGCCTCATCGAACCGGTGTCGAAACGGCGTGCGTAGCCGTTGAGATGCAGGGCGCTGTCGTTGTCGGCGAAGATGGCGAAGTTGCGCACCGACATCTTGGATGCGGCAAGTATGTCGTTGACAAGGTTGGAGCGGCCGCCACGCACCGACAGGTCGAAGGGCGGCAGCGTGCGCCCGAGGGTATCGACGTCGAGCATGAACGACTCCAGCTGCCCGGCGAGAACCTCGGATGTGCGGCCAAAGCGCGTAATCAGCGAGTCAAGCCCCACGGGCGAGTTGAACGTTGCCGACAGGTCGCGGTTGATGACGGTGAGGTTGGTCAGCGAGTCGGTGCCGTCAAGGTGCAAGTCGATGTCAGAGAGGGCGATGGTGCCGGGCACGCGTGTGTAGAAGAGGTCGTTCACCACGACGTGCGCCTTTATGTCGTTGGCCGACGGGCCTATGGTGGCGTCGGCATTCGCCATTAGCTCTATCGACGATGGCTCGGCGGAAAAACCGAGGGCGTACATGTCGACATGCCGGCCGTCGACACGGGCTGTCCACGTATATACCTTGCCGTCGAGATTGCCCGAGGCGTCGACAGCAAGCTCGGCATCGGGGCTGTCAGAGCGCAGATGCACGTCGGCGACACCGTCGGCAAGACTGACATCGCCTGTTATCTGCCTGTATGTCACGCCACTGTAGACGGCCGACGCCACATCAAGACGGGCGTCGATGCGTGTTTTCGCCGAGAAGGGGTCATAGCCGCGGCCGTCAGCCGTGAGCCTGGCCGTGACGGCTCCCACGCCAAGGTCGGGCATGAAGGCATTGACCGGGAAACGGTCGGTGGCAAGATTGGCGGTATAGGACTCGGCAGTGCCGTTCCAGCGGCCGTCAAGACGGATGTCACCGCCTGCGGCACGTGCCGTGAGACGCCCCCTGACAGTACCCTCCCTCATGGCCACATTGCCCGCGAGGGTCATCGGCGGGATGCGCAGGGTCGAGGCTGTCGCGGGGTCGAGAAGCGCGTTCTTGAACGAGTTGACATTGACGATGTTGCCTTTGAGCGCCACGTTTCCGGCAAGGCGGTCGGGGTTCATGAAGTTCTCGACATATCCGTCGGCACTGAGGCTCACGCAACCGTTGAGTTTCAGTGCAAGCTCGTCGATGCGCAGGCGGCCAGTGGTGCCGTCGAGGGCGGCGTCGAGCTGTATGTCCTCGGCATGCGGTATAGGCTTGAGATACATGGCGAAGGCCGGGAACATCTTCTCCAGATCGCGGGGCGAGAATGCGCCGTCGAGGTCAAGGCGCAGCGGCAGCGTCGGGTCGCCGGCCATGTCGCCCATGCCGAGTACGCCCGAGAAAGCGGCCGTCGTCCCGGCGGGGGTGAGCAGTCGCGTGTCGGTGAAGGTAAGCGCCTCGGAGTCAATGTCGAGACGGCCGTCGACGGCAAGAGTCACGCCGCAGCGCTCGCGGCCGCGCAAACTGATGGGCAGACGCACCGTCGTGGCCTGATTGTAGAAGTCATGCAGCCGCAGGTCGAGACTGTCGACTTCGATATAGGCGAAGTCAAGCCCCGGCACGGGCACCACCCCGGCGGTAGTATAGAGCGCATGAGAGCGGTCGAACGCTATGCTGTCGATAGCGACAGTCCACGGAGCGGATGTCGCGGCACTGTCGGCGGCCTCCTCCGCGGCATCGGGGTAAGGGCCTCCGGCGGCTATGGCGGCAGAGTCGGGAGCGATGTAACGGGCGTCGAGCCCCGTGCCCGAGAAGCTGCCGAGCTTTATGCTCTGCCTGTAAAGGTCGATGTCGCCGCCAACGAGGGCCGACGACGCTATATGTGCTGTCAGTGTGTCGATTGACGGCATCAGACGCATCGAGTAGGTGAAGTCGTCAAGCGCTATACGGCCGACCTTGAAGCTCATCTTCGTGGGAGGCGCGGGCGGTGTCGGCGCCGATGTGTCGGGGCGCAGATAGATGCCCATGCGGCCGCCGCGGATGGCGCCGTCGGGCAACGAGATACTCATATCGGCAAGAGCGACCGCCGCGTCCGACAGCCCGACGCTGTCAGCCACAATGGTCATGTACATGGTCGAGTCAGGGCCTCCGATGCGGTAGGAAGCATCGTTGAGCACGACGGAGCGCACCTTGGCCTGACCGTCAAGCAAGGGCAGAAGCGCTATGTCGACACGTGCGCCGCCGGCACTCATCATGGTGTCGCCGTCCTGGCTCATGACTATGCCGCGGGCCTCGACAGAAAGCGGGAAGCGCAGTCTGAAACTCTCGACCGACAGCGCCGGGCCGCCGTCAGAGCCATCCATCATCGATGTGACGGCCTCGCGGGCAAGACCTTGCGCCCAGGGCGAATACAACAGTATCAACAGTCCGCATAGAAACAGGACAACAGCGGTGGCCGTATAGACCGCCACCCGCAATATCTTCCTTATTACTGCCTTTGTTTTCAATGTGAAGCGATATGTGATGAATTATACCGTGATGAGTTGTAAGTAAAACGGCTGTCGGACCGTTTTGGTTCAACGCCCCGACAGCTTATTTACCTATCTTGCTCACGCGCACACGCGTATTCTTGATTTTATGCGACGCCAGCGCCCTGACAACGGCATCGGCGCGGGCCGACGGCACCGCCACATACGCGCAGTGGTCTCTGACATCGATTCGGCCTACTTCGGCAGGCTCGAGACCGCCCTTGTGGATCATGAATCCGGCGATGTCGCCGCGAGAGATTTTCTCTTTCTTTCCGGCGTTGAGATACAGCGTGGCGAGTCCGGACGGACAGGGAGTGCCCGCGGCCTCGGGCCAGTAGCTGTCAAGCGCCGGGAAGAAGTCAGGCACCTTGTCGCTGTCCGACACGATGGCGAACGCCCTGCCGGAGGCTCCCATGCGGCCGGTGCGGCCGTTGCGGTGCGTCATGGCCTCGGCTGTCGGCGGCAGATGATAGTGCACCACAGCCCCGACGCCGTCGATATCAAGGCCGCGCGAGGCCAGGTCGGTCGACACCAGCACGGGAGTCGTACCGTTGGAGAACATTATCAGTGCCCTCTCGCGCAGATCCTGGTCGAGACCGCCGTGATAGAGTCCGGCAGGATAGCCGCGGCCGGCCAGATGCTTCCACACACGCTCGGCGGCATCTCGGTGATTCAGGAAGACTATCACCTTCTCGCCCCCAAGGTCGGAGAGCAGCGCGTCAAGAGTCTCGAGCTTGTCGGCCGACGGACTCTCGACCTTAAGGAATGTAACGTCAGGCTCGGCCTCGCTGCCCTCTGCCGTATAGTCGAATGTCCGGAAGGGAGCGCGGCCGATGAAGTCGGGCAGCTCCGACAGAACCGTCGCCGACGTGAGGACCACAGTGCGCAGGTTCTTCATCCGGCCCACTATGGAGCGCATCTCGCCGAGGAATCCCAGCTCGAGCGACTTATCGTACTCGTCAAGGACAAGCGACGTCACGCCATGAACCGACACATGGCCTCGCTGAAGATGGTCAAGCAGACGGCCGGGAGTAGCCACCACAATGTCGGGGTCGGCGGCGAGAGCGTTTTTCTCGGTCTCCACACTGTGTCCGCCATAGCAGACAGCAACCTTCAGCCCCGGGTGCGCCAGCGTGCGCAGCACATCATAGACCTGCAGGACAAGCTCGCGCGTAGGAGCCATGACGACACCGCGCACACCACCCTCACCCTCGTTGAGCGAGCGCAGCAGCAGCAGGGCGAAGGCCAGAGTCTTGCCGCTGCCCGTCGGCGAGAGCAACACCGCGCGGGCAGGCAGCTTCAGCGCCGCCATCTCGTGCTGCAGCGGCGTGAGCTTCTCTATCGAGAGCCTCTCTTTTACCCGTCCGAGAAGAATACCTGTCTCCATAAGCGTCAGAGGCGGGCGTCGATGATGCTCTCGAACTTATAGGCCGGCAGCAGGTCGTCAGTGCCAACATATACCTCACGGCCGCCGTCAGCATCGAGCAGCACCACGGCAGGTATAGAGCTGCCTACTTTATAGGCCTCGAAGAGGTCGCCGAACTTGTCGACGTCAATCGAGATGAAAGTCACCTTACCGGCATACTTGGCGGCAAGCGACTCGAGCACAGGAGAGAGCCGGCGGCAGGGGCCACACCAGACAGCATTGAAATCGAGGACAGTGAGCTGCTCCACCTTCACACCTGGAGCCACCAGCGAGGCATCGCTCAGCTCGATGACCTTGCCGTCGGTAGCAACGGGGGCTAAAACAACATCGGGGCGGGTCACACTGACAGTCTCGACCGCATTGGCCTCCTCAGCCTCCTGAGTGCTCTTTGTCGAGCACGACGCAAGAGCCGCGGCACATGCCGCAAACATTATAAGATACTTGTTCATGATGGAAAGTATGGTTACCATTACATTAAAATCGACCGCCGGACACGTCGTCCGGCGGTCGTAAATATAACACTTGGACAGTGTATTAGTTTAAAGCGGCGTTAGTCTTGCGGACAGCAGCGGCGCTTGCAGCGAAGAGAGCCTTCTCTTCTTCGTTGAGGTCGAACTCAACAACCTTCTCGATACCGTTGCGACCGAGGATACAGGGAACACCGATGCAGAGATCCTTCTCGCCGTACTCACCGTCGAGCAGAGCCGAGCAAGAGATGAGACGCTTCTGGTCGCCGAGGACAGCAGCCACAACCTGAGCAGCAGCAGCACCGGGAGCATACCATGCCGAAGTGCCGAGGAGCTTGGTCAGAGTAGCACCGCCTACCATAGTGTCGGCAGCAACCTTGTCGAGCTCTTCAGCCGACATGAGGGTCGACACGGGGATACCGCGGTGAGCGGCGAAGCGCTTCAGAGGAATCATAGTAGTGTCGCCGTGGCCACCGATAACGATGCCTTCAACTTCATTGGCGTTGGCACCGAGAGCCTGGCTCAGGAAATACTTGAAGCGGGCGCTGTCGAGAGCACCGCCCATACCGATGATGCGGTTGCGGGGCAGCTTGGTCTCGCGGTGGATAAGATAAGTCATGGTATCCATAGGGTTGGACACACATACGATGATAGCGTTGGGCGAGTGAGCGAGAACATTCTCAGTCACCGAGCGGACGATGCCGGCGTTGACACCGATGAGCTCCTCACGGGTCATGCCGGGCTTGCGGGGAATACCCGATGTGATGACAACCACATCAGAGCCTGCAGTGCGGGCATAGTCGTTGGTAACGCCCACAAGACGGCTGTTCAGACCGAGGATATTTGCAGTCTGCATGATATCCATTGCCTTGCCTTCAGAAACACCTTCCTTGATGTCGAGAAGAACTACTTCATCGGCGAGCTGGCTTGTAACCAGCACATTTGCACAGGTTGCGCCTACGTTGCCGGCGCCCACTACTGTTACTTTTGACATAGTATTGATATTTAATAAGTTGTTTGAAACGTTAGATTGGCGGCCACAACCCCTCCGGGTCGGTAGCCATCGGCAAAATTAGTGAAAAATTTCTTTAATCGGCAAAAACAGTTCACATATTTTTTTAAATATTTGCAAAAAACCGGGCAAAGACCTAATTTTGCCACACCAACACATTATCATCATGAAACGCGCACTCACATTTATAGCCGCAGCAGCGACGGCAGCGGCACTACTCGCCTCCAACCCGGAGCTGGTCGGACACCGCGGCAGCGGATACGGCGTCGAAAACACCGCCGACTCATTCCGCAAAGGCATCGAACTCGGATACAGATACCTCGAGACCGACATCAAATTCACCAAAGACACAATACTCGTCTGCTCGCATGACGACACCACCGAGCGACTCGGAGGCAAGCTCGCACTCGCCGACGCCACACTCGAGCAACTACAAGCCGAAGAACTCCGCCAGAACAGAAACGGCATCGACTACACAGGCCGCATCTGCACATTCGACGAATACCTCGACATATGCCGCGACGGTGGAGCCATACCCGTCATCGAACTCAAATACACAGCCGGCATAAACCGCAACGACACATCAAACATACCCCGCCTCATAGCAATACTCGACAGCAAAGGCATGCGCGACAAATGCGTCATACTCACCTCGCAGAAAAACTGCCTCGAGTACATCCGCAGCAACTACCCCGGCATGACACTCCAGTTCCTCACCGGAAAATACTGGGCCAACCACTTCGACTGGTGCGTCGAGAACCGACTCGACGTCGACATACAGAAAGGACACTTCGACAAAGAAACCGTCGACAAATTCCACAACGCCGGCCTGAAAGTAAACGTATGGACCGTCAACGACCCCGAAGAAGTCAAAGCATTCACCGAAATGGGATGCGACTTCATCACCACAGACCGGTACACAGAAAAGACCGCAAACAATTAAATAACGTTAAAAACGCCCGATGTAATTGACACATCCGGGCGTTTTTCGTTATATTTGCAGGCTGCTATTACAGATACACAGCACGACAAACGGGGTTGACTGGTTTTGACAGCGTGTAGAAGTGGTGGGTAAGCGTGCGGAGCTTTGAAGTCTACGCTCCTTAATATCAGGCTTTAGCAATTTTAAATGGCGAAAATAACTACGCTCTTGCTGCCTAATCGAAGCACAGTAGATTACGCTTAATCGCCGCAA
>JAICZO010000133.1 GCA_029057255.1 Muribaculaceae bacterium
CCCTCACCGTGCTCCTTTGCAAGGCCGACGGCACATCGCTCGGCAGCACCGACATCAAGGTCGACTCCGGCGGCAAGTGGCGGAAAATCACCGGCAGCCTCACCGCGACGGGCAGCGACCCCAAGGCATGGATACGTATCATTTCGGATCGCGCCGGCAAGCTCACCGTCGACTGCGTGAGCCTCTTCCCCCCGACATACAAGGATCGCGTCAACGGATGCCGTCCTGACCTGGCGCAGATGCTCGCCGACATGAAGCCCGCTTTCGTACGCTTCCCCGGCGGCTGCTACGTCGAGGGTACGGGCGGCGAGCAGAACCGATTCATCTGGAAGAATACCATAGGCCCCATCGAGGAGCGCCCCGGCCACTGGAACGGCAACTGGGGTTACCGCTCGAGCGACGGCTTCGGCTTCCATGAGATGCTCCAGCTCACTGAGGACCTCGGCGCCGAGCCGCTCTTCGTGGTCAACATAGGCATGGGACACGGATGGCAGTATGCCTACGACGACATCGACTTCTTCATCCAGGAAGCGCTCGACGCCATCGAGTACTGCAACGGCGACGAGTCGACAAAGTGGGGTAAGATGCGTGCCGAGAACGGCCACCCCGAGCCTTTCGGCCTCCGTCTGCTCGAGATAGGCAACGAGAACTATCAGCAGAACCCCAACGAGCAGAGCGACCACTATGCCGAGCGATACAAACAGTTCTACGACGCCATAAAGGCCGTCTACCCCGACATGGTGCTCATCGGCAACGTCGAGTCGTGGGGCACCGACAGCCCCTCGTGGCGCAACCCCTACCCCTGCGAAGTGGTCGACGAACACTACTACCGCAACCCGGGATGGTTCGAGAACATGTACGCCAAGTATGACAACTACGACCGTTCCAAGCCCAAAGTATATGTCGGCGAGTATGCCGTGACCCAGGACTTCGGCACCAACGGCCACCTCGAGGCTGCTCTCGGCGAGGCCACATACATGCTCGGCATGGAGAACAACTCCGACGTATGCGTCATGAACAGCTACGCTCCCATCTTCGTCAACGAGAACGACCAGAAGTGGATGCCCGACATGATACGCTTCAACAGCGAGATGGCTTACGGCACTCCCTCCTACCACGTGCAGAGCCTCATGGCAAATCTCCACGGCAAGCAGAACGTCAAGTGGACCGAGACAGGCAACCTCGTAGGCTCGGGCAACAAGATGGGTCTGAGCACTTGGAGCACCGCAGCAACCTTCGACAACGTCAAGGTGACAGCTGCCACAGGCGTCGTCTTCTCCGATGACTTCTCGAAGAACGAAGGCTGGACCTCGAAGGGCGGCTCGTGGAGCGTGGCCGACGGAGCGCTCAAGCAGACCGACGCCTCGATGCAGGGCAAGATATATGTGTGCGACACCGAGCTGCCCGACAGCTATACGCTCGAACTCGACGCAACGAAGGACTCCGGAGCCGAGGGCTTCCTCATCGCCTTCAACTATGCCGACGACAAAAACTACTGCTGGTGGAACCTCGGCGGATGGGGCAATGCAAGCCACGGCATCGAAGTGTGCACCAACGGCTCTAAGAGCACCTATGACCGCCGCGACGGCAAGCTCGTCAACGGCAAGACATACCACTTGAAAATCGAAGTGGCAGGCGAGAAGGTGAAGTGCTACATCGACGGCGAACTCATCCACGACGTCACTCTGCCCGCCAAGCGCAAGGTATACTTCGCATCGTCGATCGATCAGGAGGCCGGCCTGCTCTATGTGAAGGTGGTCAACAACAGCGGCGACGCTCAGGAGGTGACATTAAGCCTCGCCGGCGGCTCGTTTGACGGCGTCGAGGACATCACCGTCCTCGCTTCGGCATCAAACAAAGACGAGAACGACAACGACAACCGTACGCGTGTGGCTCCCGCCGCTGGCGCTATCGACAGGATAGAGGCCTCGAAGGCTGTCTACACCGTGCCCGCATACTCGCTCAACATCCTGCGTCTGCGCGTCAGCGACATCGCCGCGGTAGAGCCGGGCAAGCCTGCCACCGACGAGCAGAAAGCTGCCATGAGCGAGTTTCTCGCGCCTCTGGCTCAGAAGCTCGGCTGGCTCCACGCCTCGACAGCCCTCCCCACAGGCACATCCGACGGCGCCACAATCAAGTGGCAGCTCTCGGGAGCGTCGAAGACTTCGCTCTCCGACGGCCTATGGGCGACGACTCTCGTCGTCAGCAAGCTCTCCGACAAGGAGGAGAACGACGGCACCCTCAAGGCGCTGGTGACATTCCCTACCGGTGAGGAGGCTACATTCGAGCTGCCCGTGCGCCTGGCCGCAAGCGACGGCATGTACGGCTATCTCTATACA
>JAICZO010000134.1 GCA_029057255.1 Muribaculaceae bacterium
ACAATACATATATGTATGCCAAGGAGACCAAACGCTCCACGTCCGAGCTTACGCCACTGCCGTCGGCAGGCAGCGAACGCTCTGCCGAGCGCCCCACGGGCGGTCTGCCCAAGAGCGACATCGTGGGCTGGAGCTACGGCCGCTCCGAGATGTTCTCGCTCATCGTGCCCGACATCAAGGGCGGCGCCAGTGCCCGCCCCGAGGGCGGCAAGATGGTGCCAATGGGTCTTGACAGGCTCGACGGCGCCGCACAGTTTGCGCAGACATCGCCTCTGCTTCCCTATCTGTCGCAGTACTTCAACGACTCCGAGGGCACCAACGGCCCGGTCTATGTCGGCGCTATAATATTCGCCCTCTTTCTGCTCGGATGCTTCATCGTCAAAGGCCCTCTCAAGTGGGGGCTGATAGCCGCTACTGTAATATCGATGCTGCTCGCGCTCGGCTACAACGCCGAGTGGCTGACCGACTGGATGATATACAACTTCCCGATGTACAGCAAGTTCCGCGCCGTCGAGAGCATACTCGTCGTGGCCGAGTTCGCCATCCCCCTGCTTGCCGTGCTCGCCCTCTGCCGCCTTGTCGAGGCCGGTACCGACGCCTGGAAGCTGTACCGCCGTCCGATTCTCGTCGCCTTCTGCTTCCCCGCCGCCGTCAGCCTTGCCGCCGCACTCATGCCCGGCATATTCGGCTCGGCAATCAACGACACCGACCGCTACAACATCGAGCAGCTCCAGCAGCATGTGGCCGACTATGCCTCACAGTCAGGCTATGACGCCGCGCAGGTATCGGAGCTTATCTACCATTACTCCCTCTCCAACCCCGCCAACGTCGAGGCCATAACCACGCTTCGCCACGGCATGGTGCGCGCCGACGGCTGGCGCTCCTTCTTCCTCCTTGCCGCCGCCGCGGTGGTGCTCGGCATGTTTGCCGCCGGCAGAATACGCAAGCCCGTCGCCATCGCCGTTATCGGTCTGCTCATCGCGGGCGACCTCTACACGGCCGACAAGCGCTATGTGTCGCACTCCTCCTTCGGCCCTGCCGACAGCCCCGACGGCGCCATCGTCTTCACCCCCGACGACATCGACCGCACCATCCTCGCCGACGCCCCCGACGGCCACTACCGTGTGCTCGACCTGCCCGGCTTCTTCACCGCCGACCGCTCATACTTCCACAAGACTCTCGGCGGATATCATGCCGCAAAGCTGAACCGCTATGAAGACCTTATACAGCGCAAGCTCATGCCGATGCTTCAGACAGGATACTTCCCCGATTCGCCCGAGCTCGACGACCCCGAGGTGGCCGAGATAGCAGCACGCCTGCGCACGGCATACCGCGTGGTCGACATGCTCAACGCACGATATGTGGTCACCGGCGACGCCAACGCTCCCGTCGTGCGCAACCGTCACGCCCTCGGCAACGCATGGCTCGTCGACTCGATAGTATGGGTCGACAATGCCGACAGCGAGATGGCCGCCCTCGATGCGGCGAGCCTCGACTTCGCCCGCACCGCCGTGGCCGACCGCCGTTTTGCGGGAGCACTGCCCGAGGAAGCTCAGTCGCTTGCGCCCGGCGACACCATCTACCTGACGTCCTACAGCCCTAATCAGCTCAAATACCATGTCGCCACAGTCGGCGGCGGCACGGGAGTGTTCTCCGAAGTATACTTCCCCTGGGGCTGGAAAGCAAGCATCGACGGTGTCGAGACACCCCTTGCAAGAGTCAACTATGTCCTGCGCGCTCTCAGCATCCCCGCCGGCAGCCATGATATAACCATGACCTTCGCCCCCGCCTCTATCGCGACCACAACAACAGTCGCATATGTGTGCGTCACACTCATATACCTGCTTGTAGCAGCCGGTATTTTCGTTCAGGCAAAACGATGCAAGCTGTTCTGAAACGGTTCAGGTGCTGGCGGCACAGCCGCGGTTTCGGCATACACTCGCCCTTCGCATTCCGTTTCGTGACCGAAGTGCTGTGTCAGCCCCTGCATTACTATGCCTATTCCGACATCCCGGCTGACCGCAGCCTGCGCCTGCTGCTGAGGCTCGTGCTGAGCTTCAGACCGAGCAGGGTCTGCGTCATGTCGGCGCAGAGCGATATCCTCGGGAGGGTCGTCAGGGCAGCCTCGTCAGCTGTGGTTCTGGCGGACTCTTCTCCCGACATGCTCGTGGTGGACGTTGCGACAACACCGCCTGACCGCTACCTGCCGCTGCTTTCGCCCGGTGTGCATGCGGTCTTCTTCAAGGCCTCGCCCGCCGATGTCGACGCCATTCAGTCTGCGCAGCCGGCTGGCATGACCTTCAGCAACCGCCGCGGCACACTTGTCGTGGCGTCATAT
>JAICZO010000135.1 GCA_029057255.1 Muribaculaceae bacterium
CCTGCCGAGGTGCGTATGGGTAAAGGTAAAGGTTCGCCCGAAGGATTTGTGGCTCCCGTCACCCCCGGCCGCGTCATCATCGAAGTCGAAGGCGTAAGCTACGACATCGCAAAGGAAGCACTCCGCCTCGCAGCCCAGAAGCTCCCTGTCGTTACAAAGTTTATTGTCCGTCGCGACTACGATCCCACCCAAAACGTGTAATAAGCTATGAAGAAAGAAGAAATACGCGAAATGTCCACCGCTGACCTCCGCGACCGTCTTGATCAGATGGAGAAAGAATATCTCCAGCAGCGTATCAACCACGCAGTCACACCCCTGGACAACACCGCAAAGATCACTGCTGACCGCCGCATGATTGCCCGCGTGAAAACCGAGCTCCGTCAGCGCGAACTCAACAACAAATAAGCATCGCGAAAAATGGAAGTAAAACGTAACCTGCGCAAAGAGCGCATCGGCGTGGTCTCCAGCAATAAGGGCGACAAGACTATCACAGTCACCGTTAAATGGAAAGAAAAACACCCCATCTACGGCAAGTTCGTCAACAAGACCAAAAAGTACCACGCTCACGACGAAAACAACGAATGCTCTGTCGGTGATACCGTACGTCTGATGGAAACACGCCCTCTGAGCAAGACCAAGCGCTGGAGATTAGTAGAAATCATCGAAAAAGTTAAGTAAAAATGATACAGACCGAATCACGCCTCACAGTAGCCGACAACAGCGGTGCTAAAGAAGTGCTGTGCATCCACGTTCTGGGCGGCACCGGCCGTCGTTACGCTTCGGTGGGCGACATCATCGTCGTTACCGTCAAGAACGCTATCCCCGGCGCAGACGTCAAGAAAGGTACAGTTTCGCGTGCTATGGTAGTGCGCACCAAGAAGGAAGTGCGTCGCCCCGACGGATCATACATCCGTTTCGACGACAACGCCTGCGTTCTCCTCAAGAACGACGGCGATCTCCGCGGCACACGTATCTTCGGCCCGGTTGCCCGCGAGCTCCGCGCCAAGAACATGAAAATTGTTTCGCTCGCTCCCGAGGTTCTTTAATAAAACAAGATAACAAACAATCGTTATGAGCAAGATACGCATCAAAAAAGGCGACACCGTCTATGTCAACGCCGGCGAAGACAAAGGCAAGACCGGACGTGTGCTCGCCGTGCTCCGCGACAAGAACCGCGCCATCGTTGAAGGCGTCAACATTGTCACCAAAGCTACCAAGCCCACAGCACAGTATCCCCAGGGCGGCCTCGTGAAGAAAGAAGCGCCCATCGCTATTTCAAACATCAACCTTGTAGACCCCAAGAGCGGCAAAGCAACCCGCATCGCCATCAAGCGCGTCGACGGCAAGGTTGTACGTATTGCAAAAAAATCCAATCAGGAAATTAAATAATAATGAGCACATCACTGCAAAAAGACTACAAGGAGCGCATCGTTCCGGCTCTCGAGCGTGAGTTCAACTACACCACCGTGATGCAGGTGCCCCGCCTTGAGAAGATCGTTATCAACCAGGGTATCGGTGCTGCAACCCAGGACAAGAAACTCATCGAGACAGCCATCGCAGAGCTGACAGCCATCACCGGCCAGAAAGCCGTGGCTACTCTGTCGAAGAAGGACATCTCCAACTTCAAGCTCCGTAAGAAAATGCCCGTGGGCGTGCGCGTCACACTCCGTCGTGACAAGATGTACGAGTTCCTCGAGCGTCTCATCCGTGTGGCCCTCCCCCGTATCCGCGACTTCAAAGGTATCGAAGGCAAACTCGACGGCCGCGGCAACTACACCCTCGGCATCACCGAGCAGATCATCTTCCCCGAAATCAACATCGACAACATCAA
>JAICZO010000136.1 GCA_029057255.1 Muribaculaceae bacterium
CCTGTATCTCGTTGCCGGGGGCTCCGGCCTTGACAGCGAGAGGTATCAGTGCGAGGGCCGATGTCAGCGCTGTCATGATGATAGGCAGCAGACGGTCGGACGATCCGGCGGCGATGCGGTCGGCGAGAGACACGCCCTCGGCACGCAGCGCGTTGTAGCGGCTTATCAGCAGCATGCCGTTGCGGGTGCTGATACCCATCAGCGATATGAAGCCGATGATGGCGGGGATGTTGACCTCGGCACCGGCTATGGCGAGCATGAGCACGCCGCCTATCATGGCCAGAGGCATGTTGACGAGTATGACGAGCGACTCGCTGATGCTGCGGAACTCGTTGTACAGGAGCATGAAGATTATCAGCAGTGCGCCGAGCGAGGCGAGCATGAGCGTGCGCGATGCCGACTGCTGGTTCTCGAACTGCCCGCCGTAGACCACGCGGTAGCCCTCGGGGAGGGTGATGTTCTCCTCTATGCGGCTGCGGATGTCGCTCACGGTGCCGACAAGGTCGCGGCCCTCGACATTGGAGCTGACGATGAGACGTCGCTCGACGCCCTCGCGGTTGACGGCATTGGGGCCGGATGTGACACGGATGTCAGCCAGGGCCTCGAGGGGCACGGGGCCGTCGGCTGTGGCTACGGGCAGCAGCCCTATCTCGGATATGGCGTCGCGGTGCTCTTCGTCGAGGATGACAGTCACGCCGTAAGCGAAGCCGCGGTCATAGACCTCGGCCACCTTGCGGCCGCCGAGCGCCGTCGACACAGTGGTGCCGAAGTCGCCGAGGGTCACGCCATGCTGTGCGAGCAGCTCGCGACGAGGCGTTATGAGCAGCTGCGGACGCTCGATCTGCTGCTCGATGTTGACGTCGACAGTGCCTTCGACGCCGCTGACAATCTCCTTAATCTGTCCGCCGATGGCGAAGAGACGGTCAAGGTCGGGGCCGAATATCTTGACAGCCACCTGCGACTGTGCGCCCGAGAGCATGGCGTCGATGCGGTGCGAGATGGGCTGGCCTATCTCGATGACGGCACCGGGAATCTCCGACAGGCGTCGGCGCAGGTCGGCGCTGACCTCGCGGCGCGAGCGTTTGTCAAGGGTGTAGGGAGCCTCTATCTCGGATGTGTTGACACCGAGCGAGTGTTCGTCAAGCTCGGCACGGCCTGTCTTGCGGGCTACGGTACGCACCTCGGGAGTCTCCATTATTATACGCTCGGCCTCACGACCGATGCGGTCGCTCTCCTCGAGCGATATGCCGGGGAGGGTGCTGACGTTGATTGTGAACGAGCCTTCGTTGAAAGGAGGCAGGAAGCCGCTGCCGAGCGTCAGGAACACACCGCAGGCCACAACGAAGAGCAACACGCAGGCCGCGAGCACAGCCTTGCCGTGACGCATGACCGCGGCGAGGCTCGAGGAGTAGGCCGCACGCAGGGCGCGTGTCAGACGCGGCTCCCGGTCGAGCTTGTCCTTGCCGTCGCCGCCGAGCAGATAGCTGCACAGCACAGGTGTAAGCGTAAGGGCGACGATTGTCGATGCCGCAAGCGACACGATGAACGCCACGCCGAGGGGCTTGAGCATGCGGCCTTCCATACCGGTGAGGAAGAACAGCGGCAGGAAGGCTGCCGTTATGATGAGCGTGGAGTTGAAGATGGGCATGCGCACCTCGGCCGAGGCGTGGAAGACGACGTCGAGCGTGGACTTGCGCTCGCCCGCGGGCAGCGCTCTGTTCTGCCGCAGTCGCTTGTAGACATTCTCGACATCGACGATGGCGTCGTCGACAAGGCAGCCTATGGCAATGGCGATGCCGCCGAGGCTCATGGTGTTGATGGTGTAGCCGAGGGCGTTGAGGATAAGCACCGACACAATTATCGACAGCGGGAGCGCGATGACGGATATAAGCGTCGTGCGGATGTTCATCAGGAAGAAGAACAGCACGATGATGACGAAGAATGCTCCCTCGAGCAGCGAGCTCTGCAGATTGCCGATGGCGCTGTCGATGAAGTCGCTCTGGCGGAATATGTCGGACGACACACGCACGCCGGCGGGCATGGTGGCGGCCATGTCGGCAAGCTCACGGTCGATGCGCTCGGTGAGCCGGCGGGTACCGGCGCCGGGCTGCTTGGTCACGGTGACGAGCACGGCATTCTCGGCTTCGACCGACGCCACGCCTATGCGGGGCAGACGGCCCGACATCTCCA
>JAICZO010000137.1 GCA_029057255.1 Muribaculaceae bacterium
GAACTCTACGGTGTAGCCGTTCTCGCCGGCTGTGAAGCCGTCGGCCTTGGCGTGGCTTAACTTGTTGGCAGCGTCTTCATTGACGACAGCTGCGTCCTTGATGTCTTTTTCCTCGAGAGCGGCAGCGTAGCCGGTGAGGTCGACGTATGTGCGGATGTCACCGCTGCGGAGGATGAGCTTGCCCGATGTCTCGGCAAGTGTGCTGTTGAGGGTCACGCGGACAACACCGTCCTTGTTAGCCTCGAGGGTGGCGGGAGCGACAGAGAAGCCGGTTGTAGCCGATACGCTTACCTTGTCGGCCGACACGAGGTTGGCCATGTTGACCTTGATTTCCTTCGATGTGCCTACGCCTTCGAGAACGACAGCGCTCTCAGAGGTGGCAAGTACGGGGGTGACGGGAGCGTAAGCACCGGTGGCGTCGTATGTGAAGTACTCTACCTTGGCGCCTTCGGCGGCAAAGCCTACTTCCTGGTCGAGCTTGCGTGCGGTACCCGAGAGAACCATTTCGTCAACATAGGTGGGTTGGGGAGAAGAACCCCAGCCGCCGCCGTTGAGGAAGCGTTCGTTGTGTACGATAACCTTGATCTGCTTGCAGGCTGCCGATGTGGTGTAGTTGAGGCCGTACTCCTTCATCTCGTCTTCATTGGTGATAGTCACCGAGGTGCCGAGCTTGCTGTCCTGGACTTCCTGAATCTTCACGCTCGACATGTTGGTGCCGCTCTTCTTGTCCATACCGCCCATAGCGAGGAACGAGAGGCTGTATGTGCTGTTGGGAGCGACGTCGACGATCTGCGATACTGTACCTGCGCCCCAGCCGTCGTTCCAGTTGTAGCGCTGGAGCTTGAGCACCTGGTTGAAGTGGTCGAGTTCGCGGTTGATTTCGTAGTTGGGCACTTCATAAGTACAGTTGTAGCGGTCGATGGGGTCCACGATCCAGCCCTGGATTTTGTTGACGAGGCTGTCGGCGCGGGTGTTCCACTCGCCTTCGAAGTTACCGTTCTTGAGGAGGTTCTCGCTCATGCCGGCGTCGGCGATTGCCCATTCAGCCTGGTGGCCGTAGTCATCGGCGCGGAGGATGGCAACCTGCACACCGTCGCGGTAAGCGAAGACGCGGTTGTCGGGAGTAACGGCGAAGCGGTATGTGTGGAACTTGCCGTCGCGGTTGTAGAATGTCTGCTTGCCGCCTGCAACTGCTGTTGCAGGGTTGGAGAAGCTTACTTTTGACTCACCGTTATAGAGACCGATGCCGTTCTCTTCGACATAAGCCTTGAAGGCAGCGCCTTCTTCTGTCACGGCGAAAGCGTTGATGGCGTCTTCGGCCTTGTCGAGCTTGGCGCGGAATTCTACAGTATAGCCGTTCTTGCCTGCGGTGAAGCCTTCAGCCTTGCCTGCCGAGAAAGAATCCTCGGTGCCGCTGTAGACGGGCGATGTCTCGAGAGCCTTCTGCTCCAGGGGTGTGCCGAAACCGGTCACGGGGATGGCGATGCGGTAGTCGCCGCTGCGCACGATGATGTGGCCTTCGGTCTTCGGAAGCGAGCTGAGCAGAGTCACGCGTACAGATACGTTCTGTGCTGTAGCGGGGAGTGCCTCAGGGAACACTTCCAAGCCTGCTGACGCTGTGAGGGTGATGCGGTCGGTGAGGTTGGAGGCGTTGATGGTGAAAGTACCTGTCTCGCCTGTACCGTTGATGACGATTCCGGAGGCTTTGGCCTTAGCTGCCACCTTTGCCACTGGCTCGATGCCCAGGTTGACAACAGGAGCGGCTGCAAAGCTGCTGACAGACGCCGACAGTGCGAGCGCTGCTACCAGAATTTTACAATACTGCTTTTTCATGTTGATTGGGTTAATTATTGAGTTGGTTTATGTTGTTTAGGTTTTGTGTTGTGATTGTTGTCGGTGTTAGGCCGGCGTCTCCTGTGACGGATAATCTGCGACCGGTGCCGGGCTCTGACGCCCTTGTGTCGGTTCTGACGGAGCCCGGCGGCTTACATCAGAGGGGCGTATACAGTAGGAGATGAGAGGGGGTTGCTGCGGTGTCGGAGAATATCTTGTTAAGGAAAAGACAGAGGAGGCCGGAGGCTCCGGCCTCCTCTGTTCTATAGCGGTTGAGGGTTGATTACTTCACAATCACTACCTGGCTGGCTGCTACGCCTTCGCCCTTGACGGCTACGACATACTTGCCTGCGCCGGTGGCTACGGTGTAGAATGCGCCCGATGCCTTGTCCATCGAGACGAGACGGCCTTCGAGTGTGTAGACTGCCACGGTGGTGTCGGCGGCGATGCCGGTCACTACGATGCAGCCGTCAGCAGCCTTGACTGCGAACTCGGCGCTTGCGAGGCCATAGATGCCTGCGCTGCCCTTAGCGTATTCGAGAGCCTTGCGGAGAGCCTCGTTAGCCTTGTCGATTTCTGCCTTGGTGTAGTTGTCGGCGTCGGCTACGATGTTCTTGGCATCTTCGAGAGCCATTGCGAGGACGAAGTCGGTGCTGCCGGAAGCGGCGATGAAGGCTTCAGCCTCGGCGATGGTCTTGTTGATTTCGGTGAGGTCGTGAGCGGGTGTTACCTGACCCTTGAATGTTTCCATAGCGGCCTTGAGGTCAGCAACAGCGGCGAGGAGCTCTGCCTGTGTGGCGTCAGCCTTCTCGGATACTGTCTTGGCGGCTTCGATGGCGGCGCTGAGGGCGTTCATTGCAGCGGCGGGATATTCGCCGGGCTTGAAGCCCTGCGATGCACCGTCGAGGAGTTCTTCAGCTTCGGTGATGACACCTGCAAGACCTGTGCTTGCCACGAGGTCGGCGTTGAACTGGGCGATAGCTTCAGTGAGCTTGGTCACGAGAGCGTCGACAGATTCCTGGTTGATGGCGGCGCGGTCGATAGCCTTGGCTTCGGCGATGACAGCCTTGAGAGCGTCAACGACAGCCTGGGGGCACTGGCCGGCTTCGCTGCCGATAACGGTTGCACCGGCAACAGCAGCCTCGGCTGCCTCGACAGCCTTGTCGAGAGCCTCGAACTTGATTACGACGAGCGATTTCTTGAGAGCTGCCATAGCGTCGTTGAGAGCCTTGGTGGCTGCGTCAACTTCTTCCTGAGTCTTGCTCATGTCAGCTTCGACTTCCTTGGCGGCGGCGAGAGCTGCGTTGAAGGCGGCGATAGCGTCGGCAGAGTAGTTGCCGTCGAAGTCACCTGCCACGAGGTTGGCGTACTCCTCACCTTCTGCGATAGCGAGAGCCTTGCGGAGGGGTGTGCGGTTTACTGAGACAGCACCGTCGAGGAATGCTGCGCGGGCGTCGAGGAGAGCCTCGAGGTCAGCGACGTTGGGCTCGGTGACAGCCTTGGCAGCAGCGATAGCAGCGGCGAAAGCGTCAACGACTTCCTGGGGACGTTCGCCCTTGTTGTCGCCTACGTTGTCTTTCTCTGCTTCGTAGAGCTTCTCGGCGCATGTGATGGCGTCGGCGAGGACGTCAGCGACGGGCTGTACGGTCTCGTTGCCCTTGAAGGCTTCGGTAGCGTCTTTAACTTCCTGTGTGAGTGCGTCGCAGGCATCCTGCTCCGACACTTCCTTGGCGGCAGCCTCGAAGCCGGCGATTTCTGCCTCGAATGCTTCGATGTGGCTTTCGTAGTACTGACCTACTTCGATACCGATTTCGGCAGCCTCAGCCTTAGCCTTGGCAGCAGCGATAGCGGCTTCGAGTTCGTCCTTGATAACAGAGTTGGGGTTGGCGAGGAAGTCGGTGTGGGCCTGGTTGAGTTCGGCAACCTTGGCGTCAACTTCTTTCTGGGTAGCGCCTGTGAGACCGGCGGTAGCGTCGATGACAGCCTGGAAGGCGTCGCACTTGGCCTGGTTCCACTTGCCTACTTCATTGCCGCGGGGTGCGTTGTCGAGGCTTGCCTGAGCGTTGGCTACAGCCTGCTCGAGAGCCTGGAGGTTGGGGTCGTTAGCTTCGTCGACACGGAGGAAGCGAGCCTGATGTGCGTCGTTGCCTGCGTCGAGATCCTGAACTACAAGAGTCTTGCCTTGCGAGAACGTGATGACCTTGGTGGGGTCGTCGTTCTGCACGAGAGCGAAGTAGGGAAGGTTGCTGACAGTAGCGGTGTATACGGCGCGCCATACGGGAGCCTCGGATGCGTCGACGAGTGTGCCGTCGTATGCGAGAGCCTTGTCACCGTTCTTTACATAGTAGGTGTACTTGGCATCAGCCACTGTAACGGGCTCAAATGTCCAGTGCTGAGCGGCGTTGCCGGCTGTGAAATCAGCGGAGCTCTTGGCGTCGGCATCACCGGCGGTGAGGAACTTGGCGCTGTACTTGCGTACGGAGAAGCGGTACTTGGTGTTGGGAGCGGGAACGAAGTAGGGATCGATTTCAGCAGCGCGGAAGTCAGCGATAGCGGCCTGGAGGGCAGCAGCTACGTCGTTGAGTTCGAGCTGTGTGGCGGGAGTTGCAGCCTTGGCGGTGGCGAGGGCTGCAGTGAGTGCGTCGACAGCTTCCTGGGGATACTGGCCGGGCTCTTCGCCTACGACTGCCTCGGCGATGTAAGCCTCAGCATCGGCGATAGCCTTGTCTAATGCCATGGTAAGGAGTTCGCCTTCAACGACTTCACGAATCTGCCATGTAGAGTTGACCTTGGCATCCTTGTCGGTGTATACGAG
>JAICZO010000138.1 GCA_029057255.1 Muribaculaceae bacterium
CCCGTACAGATACGCGTAGGAGCATCGGCCGCAGGTGCAGGCTCGGCAGTATCAACGGTCGACATGAGCCGCTGAGTTATCCCTTTTCTGTTGTGATCTGTGTTGCTCGGAGCATTTTCTCGCTCTCGAGGCGAATGCGTGTGACGCACGATAATGGGAAGGAGATGCGAGACTTTTGAAGCATTCCTTTTTGGCTCTTGAGACCAATGCACGTAAAGCTAAAAAACGGAGTGCGGTTGTACAGAGGAAGACGCAACAAGGGGCGGGGAGATGCGTTGTTTCTGGGCATTCAGATATCGGGGCATGTACATTCTGTTATCGGAGAATACACATTCAGATATGACCGAGCAGGGGTGTTGTTGAATTTCCCGAAAACCGCTATTTAACATAATTGATATTATGAATATTTCCCGAAGGTCGGGATTTTGTAGGATAATCCGGGCTGTCAGTCACACTCAATTGTGGTCACTTCTGCGGCGATGACTATCGTTGCTAATTTATTTGGTGAGATACTTTAGCCAGGCGTAATGACGGCGTGAGGTCAGATAGTGGAGATTATTTCCGTTCATATAAGCTTCACGCTCAAACGAAATATTGAAGTATGCTTTCTGGAAATTGCGATATTGCAGCATACGAAACAACCACTCGAGAATATACAAGACGTAGAACGGCACAAACAGCAGTTCTTTCTGCTGCGCCGTATGAATCAGTTCGTGGTTGACCACATAGCGGTCTATCCAGCTATTGTCACGTGTCCAGAGCGTCCCGAAGAGGTTTATGCAAATGCCTGATGGAACAAGGCGCGATACGAGAATACGAGACATTGGTGGGATGTCAGGGATAGAAGGTTTCGAAACTGTTGTCGGAGTAAAGAACTATGATGGAGGATATGCGGCGTCTGCCATCCTCGGGATTTGCGGAAACGTCGGGGCGTTGACCGTCGGGAGGCGTACACAACACCGAAGCATGCCATTTAGCGCCGGATTGGCCTTCGGAAGCGGTGTCAGAGCTATTCTGACTGCTCTCCATTTCGTCGAAAAACGACGAAGCGGAGGTGCTAATATCCTCGTTTACCGTGTTTTGTACATTAGATTCTGAAAAAGGAAGCTGCATTTGAGGCTCTGAGATTTCAATTTTTGCGCCTTTACGCATATCTCCGCGGCCAAACAGCAGCCACACAATGTCAAGGTCCGGAAAATTCTCGTCAAGACGCGAGAGCAACTGATTGTTTACAGTTTTGTTCCTTCAGTTTAACAATTGCGAAAAAGTAGGCCTTGGAA
>JAICZO010000139.1 GCA_029057255.1 Muribaculaceae bacterium
GCGTCGAAAGTAATCTCGATGCCGTCGAGATTGGCGATATTCTCGCCGTGCGACTTGATGACAATCTTGATGGGAGTTGTCACGCCGGCTGTCGTGCCTGCTGCGATGTAGGCCTGCTCGCCGCGCTGGTCTGTGGGGAGTGTCGGGTCATATCCGCCGAAGTCGGTTCCGTCGGGCAGCACGGTGTATATAAGCGCCTTGACGTTGGGTATCGGTCTGCCGAGTTTGTCAACGGCAGTGACCGACGGTATTACTTTCAGAGGTATGCTGTTGACAGCGTCGAGGGTCACGAGCACTTCGTCGAAGTTGTATTTGTCGAGGTCTGTGTCCATGTCAATTCTATCGGGGGTGTAGTGCAGCCTCATCTCTGAGCCGAAGGCAAGGGGGATGATGGCCTTGTATAGAGCCGAGAATGAATATGTGTGGCCCAGCTTGTATGTTGAGGATGTCAGTACGGCCTTACAGTCGATATCGCTGAAAAGAATCTCGTCGGGGATAGTCTTGATAATGTCGCCGAGGCCGGGGACTACGATGTTCTCGGCGCTGTCGTCAAGCTTCTTGCGCGAGATTCTGAAGACCATAGTAGTGTTGGGCTTCACGATGATAGGCTTGGTGCCGTACTTGTCGCCGATGCCGACGGGAGTCTGCTCGACTCTGTCGACATATGACGAGAGCTTGCCGTTGACGTTGATCGACAGGGGAGAGTTGTTCGTGACAGTGAACTCGATGACGGGGTTGTCTATGTCGAGGCTGTTTCCGTTGTCGTTGAGAAAGTCGGGGATGTCGCTGATGGCGAAGCTTGTGGGGTCAACCTTGATTTCGGGGTCGACGACGCCGGTCACAGTGAGGATGCGGGGGGCGGGCTCGACGACGGTAGTGGTGACGAGGGTGAGGTTGGCGGTTGTGCCGGCAGGAAGCTCGGCCGAGGCGATAGATACTTCACCTTCTGTCTCGACGTCGTTGTTGAGGCGGAACTTGCCGGGGGTGTAGATACCCTGGTCCTTGCCGATGTCGGGGTTGGTGAAGTCTACGCTTTTGAGGAGTATGCGACCCACAAAAGAATGAGTGGCGCTCACCTGATAGTCATCCTTGAAGCGGAGAGTGTGGCCGTCGACCTGCTCGAAGTAGTCGGCGGTCTCGCCGATAGGCTCTACTGTCCACGAGGGGTTGAAGGATGCCGTATAGCCCTTGTCGATGAATGCGTTTCCGCTGAAGTCCGACGACTCGAAGCCTACCGTGAAGTTGATGACGACATGCAGGTCGGCACGGTCGAGCGATATAAGCTCGGTGGTCACATTGTCGTTGGTGAGTCTTACTTCGTTTATGGTCTGCGCGTTGCGGGTGACTTTCTCAGCCGAGCCGGTGCCGATGAATTGCGGCAGGGCGGTGTGCGACACGTTGGGCTCCATTTCGTCAATCTCCACTTCCTCGATAAGGTAGTCGGCGGGCTTGGAGTCGCCGTCCTGAAGCAGCAGATAGTCGCCTAAAGCGAGGCCGTAGTCGCCGGGCATGATGCCTTCGACTCCCTGAGCCGTCATTTCTTTGATTGAAGAGTTGGCGTCGAGTTCGAGAATCTGAGAGAGAGTAAGCTCCTGGACGCTGCTTGTGGGCAGAGTCAGCAATTCACCGCCGACGGTGACTTTAAGGTCGAGATTGTCTTCCTTGAGATCGTAGTCATGGTCGATACATGAACCTAACGACAGTGCAGCGGCGCTTGCGGCAACTGCAGACAACCGGAGTAGGGATTTGTTCATGAGATATTATTAGTGTAATGATTAGCTTTTATAATAGGAAACCGACAATTTAAGCCTCCCGGGAATTGAGACTGCAAATATAATGATAATTTGGTGATTTTTAGCAGATGTTAGCAGTTTTTTTATCGCCCCCGCCTTCGTGACTCTGCTATCGGCGGGGTGGTCAGTGCCGCGGGTATAAAGAAAAGCGCGACGTCCGCAGTGGACATCGCGCTCTGTAAGAGCCACACCAAAGGATGCGATGAAACTCCGATAAGACAGGATTTGAGTGCTCGCCGCCCTTTGTAATCCTCCGGCTCAGAGGCACCGGCAACTTTCGCTGCCGTTGAGGCCCGCCATCGGTCGGCTAAGCTTGTCTCGGTTTTTCACGTGTAATTGACGAGTTTCCCAATCTACTTTGATGTGGTATGGGTTTCGGCTCTCTTGCCTTTGATTTTATAACGCAAAGTTAGAGAAAAGGGTTCGCATTTGCAAATATTTCGCCGATTTTTTTAGGCTGCGCTGTCCTCAGGCGAGTATGGCTGCCAGCTCCGCTGCTGGCACAGTCTGCTGTGTACCCTCGGCCATGTTCTTGACAGTCACCGTGCCTTCGGCCAGCTCGGTCTCGCCGATCATAGCGAAGAAAGGCACCGACATTGCGTTGGCATATCCTATCTGTTTTTTCATCTTGGCGCTGTCGGGATACAGCTCGGCAGAGATACCTGCGGCACGCAGCTGCTTGATGAGGCGGAGCGACGCCTCGGCCTCGGCGGTGCCGAAGTTTGCGAAGAGCACCTTTGTGGCGCCGGCCGTTCCGTCGGGGAAGAGGTCGAGCGACATAAGCACGTCGTAGATGCGGTCGGCGCCGAACGAGATGCCTACGCCCGAGATGCCCTCAAGACCGAAGACGCCCGTGAGATTGTCGTAGCGGCCGCCGCCGGAGATACTTCCGATCTCGGCGTCGAGAGCCTTTACCTCTATAATAGTGCCGGTATAATAGTTCAGACCGCGGGCGAGCGAGACGTCGATGTCGAGCTGCGCCGTCATGCCCAGAGCCATGCTGCCTTCGTATACGGTGCGCAGTTCCTGCACGCCCTTGGCTCCGGTCTCGCTTGAAGCGAGCAGCGCCTCGAGCTTGTCGATGCGCTCGGCACCCGAGCCGTCGATTTCGAGGATAGGGCGGAGAGCCTCGATAGCCTCGGCCGACAGACCGCGGGCAGCGAGTTCCTCGTTGACCTTCTCGAGGCCGATTTTGTCGATTTTGTCGATTGCGACGGTGATGTCAATCAGCTTGTCGGGCTCGCCGATGAGTTCGGCAATACCGGCGAGCACCTTGCGGTTGTTGAGCTTGATGGCCACGCGGATACCCAGGCGCGAGAATACGAGGTCGGCCATCTGCAGCAGCTCAATCTCATTATATAGCGAGTCAGAGCCCACCACGTCGGCGTCGCACTGGTAGAACTCGCGGTAGCGACCCTTCTGCGGACGGTCGGCACGCCATACCGGCTGAATCTGGAAGCGCTTGAAGGGGAGCTGAAGCTCCTCGCGGTGTTGCACCACAAAACGGGCGAACGGCACCGTCAGGTCATATCGCAGACCGCGGTCGCAGAGCTTGGCGGCCAGGCGGGTAGTGTCGTTGTTGTCAATCAGAGCACGGTCGACGCCGCGGAGGAAGTCGCCCGAGTTGAGAATCTTGAAGAGCAGCTTGTCGCCTTCCTCGCCATACTTGCCCATCAGAGTCGAGAGGTTCTCCATTGCCGGAGTTTCGATCTGACGGTAGCCGAAGAGG
>JAICZO010000014.1 GCA_029057255.1 Muribaculaceae bacterium
ATGTAAGCATCCCCCGTCTCTTCAGAATCTATTTCGTGCCTACTCTGCTGGGTATGCTGTCGCTGTGTGCCGTGACGGCCACCGACGGCATCTTCGTGGGGCGCGGCTTGGGCAGTGACGCTCTGGCGGCTGTCAATATCAGCGTCGCTCCGACTATGCTGATGGCCGGCATCGGGCTGATGCTGGGCATAGGAGCGTCTGTGGTGTCGTCGATACATCTTGCGGGCAGCAACATCAAGGCAGCCCGCCTCAATATCACGCAGGCTATGGCCGCGGGCAATCTCGTCGTGGCCCTGTTTCTGCTGTTGTCGCTGTCTGCCCCGGCGTCCACTGCAAGGTTTCTCGGGGCGTCGGACAGTCTGCTGCCTCTTGTCCTCGACTATATGCCGTGGCTGTTCGTAAACTGTCTGTTCCAGATGTGGTGTGCCATCGGCCTTTTCGTCATCAGGCTGGATGGCTCGCCCAAGTATGCCATGTGGTGCAACGTCATACCGGGGCTGCTGAATGTTGTCCTCGACTATCTCTTCATCTTTCCGTTGGATATGGGTATAGAAGGGGCTGCGGTCGCGACTACTATCAGTTGCTTCGTCGGCTTTGTCATGGTCGTCATATACCTTGCCGGGCTTGCGTCGCACTTGCGTCTGATACGGCTTAAGGTGAGCATGAAAAGCCTGAAGCTCTCGCTCCGCAACATCGGCTACCAATGCCGCATCGGCATATCGGCGCTCCTCGGCGAGGCCACGATGGGCATGCTTATGCTCACGGGCAATCTCGTCTTCATGCGCTATCTCGGCGACGACGGCGTGGGCGCCTTCAGCATCGCGTGCTACTATTGTCCCTTTGCCTTCATGATAGGTAATGCCATAGCGCAGTCGGCACAACCTATCATAAGCTATAACCACGGACTCGGCAAAAGGTCGCGCGTTGTCGAGACCGAAAAGCTTGCGATACTGTCTGCTGTAGGCATCGGTGCCTTGGTGACGGCGGCCTTCGTCCTTTTCCCGTCGGTGATGATCGGACTGTTTCTTGATAGCGACACCGAGTCGTACGCCATTGCCGTCGAAGGCATGCCGCTCTTCTCGTGCGCTTTCATATTTTTCATTTTCAACCTGACTGCGATAGGCTACTTCCAGAGCGTCGAGAAAGTGGCGACGTCCATTATATTCGCACTTCTCCGCGG
>JAICZO010000140.1 GCA_029057255.1 Muribaculaceae bacterium
GCGGTCACCGGCGAGGATGCCGACCTTCTCGGAGGGGCCTCCGGCGACGGTCTGTATGACATAGACCGTATCGGTGAGCATATTGAACTGAATGCCGATGCCGCTGAACTTACCCTCGAGAGGCTCGGTGAAGTCCTTCGTCTCCTGCGGCGAAGTATATGCCGAGTGCGGGTCGAGAGTCTTGAGCATGGCCTTTATGGCCTCGGTGACGACAGTGTCGGCGTCGACATCCTCGACATAATAGCGCTCGATGACAGTCTGGGCGGCATTGAGTTTCTGCGCCGGGGTTATATCCTGCCCCTGCATGGCAAGGCCGCAGTAAAACAGCAGCAGAAATATGGCAAGAAATATTTTCTTCATCTTGTGTTACGGTAGAAATTGTGAAACGTCGTGCCCGTAGCCCTGCAGCTCGCGCACTACCGACGACGATACGGCGGCGAGTTCGGGACGGCTAAATAGAATAACGGATTCGATGCCCGAAAGTTGCCTGTTGATGTCGGCCATGTCGCGCTCGTACTCGAAATCCTTGACCGAGCGCACGCCCCTGAGCAGGAAACGGGCGCCTATGCTGCGGGCGAAGTCGACAGTAAGACAGGAGTATGACGTGACGACAACCCGCGGCTCGCCGGCATACAGCGCGCGGATGGCCTCGACGGTGGCGTCGCCCTCGGGCGACGGCTTGTCGGGATTGACGCCGACAGCGACCACGACCGTATCGAAAAGCGCCAGGCCGCGGCTCACTATATCGGCATGGCCGCGCGTAAAGGGGCGGAAAGAGCCGGGGAAGAGGGCTACCCTGCCCTCAGCTTCAACGGTCGATGTTGGTGTCATCTTCGATAACGAGATTGTCAATGATGAAATTCTGGCGTTCCATCGTGTTTTTGCCCATATAGAACTCGAGCACTTCGGCCACGCCGTCTTCCTTGCGCAGGCTCAC
Organism: Muribaculaceae bacterium; assembly: GCA_029057255.1. Lineage (GTDB taxonomy): Bacteria > Bacteroidota > Bacteroidia > Bacteroidales > Muribaculaceae > CAG-873. The sequence continues at coordinate 938 of JAICZO010000140.1, forward strand.
GCGGTCGATGCGCATGTCAGGACCGATGAATCCGCGGAACTCCTCGGGCGAAATCTCGCCGAGACCTTTGAATCGCGTAATCTCCGCATTGGCGCCGAAGCGCTCGATGGCGGCTACGCGCTCCTCGTCGGTGTAGCAGTAGACGGTGTCGTCGGCCTTGTCTTCTTTCTTGGCCCGCGCGGTGCGCTTGGCCGTCTTCTTGTTGCGGACGCGGAAGAGCGGCGTCTGAAGCACATACACATGCCCCTTTTTGATGAGGTCGGGGAAGTACTGCAGGAAGAACGTGAGCATGAGCAGGCGTATGTGCATGCCGTCGACGTCGGCATCGGTTGCGATGATGACCTTGTTGTATCTCAGTCCCTCGATACCGTCCTCGATGTTGAGGGCG
>JAICZO010000141.1 GCA_029057255.1 Muribaculaceae bacterium
CTGGCGGTTGGCATGCGTGCCCCATGTTGAAGTGGCTGCGTCGTAGCGGTCATATAGCGCCTCCGAGCCGTAGCCGCGCATATATTCTATGCCGGCGCCCCAGTTGAAGCGACGGTCGAGCGTCATCTTTTTTTCGAGTCGGCCGTCATGCCAGATGCCGTTGGCGCCGTATATGCGGCCGTCGTTCCACGACCCTATCATGTATGGCGCGAAGTCTCCGGTCGAGGCGTTGGCGATGACAGCGGCCTCGTAGTCGAGGGTCACTGTCGGCGCTGCTGACGCGGCGGAGCAGAGCAGTGCGGCGGCAGCTATTGTTATGGTGTGTTTCATTCTACAGAAGAATTATGGTGCCGAAAAATTCGGGGCGGTGGTAGTCGGGTGCGGGAGTGTTTATCGGAAGCAGGCTGAGATAGTATGGCGGCTCGGCGGCCGAGGCGCATGCGTAGATGTTGCCGTGCAGCACGGTGCCGGGAGCGGCCTCGCCGATGCCCATGAGCCTGAGCGGGATGACGACGGCGAGCTGCCATGAGCCGCGGGCGTCGTTCCCGACCCGTTCGGCCGTGAGCGAGGGGTAGCGTCTGACCGATGCCAGCTCGGCGTGGTTAAGGCGTATGGGAGCCGGGCGTGTCATCCGGTGCGAGGCGTTGAGTGCCCCGAGGCAGTTGAACTCGAAGTTCCAGTACTCGCCGCCGACATCGGGCTGGAGGAATATCTCCACGCACGAGTCCATGCTTACGGGCGACTGGTCGGCGGTATTGCATGCCCGCATAGGCGCGTCGGATACTTTGAAGAGGAAGTATAGCGCGGTGCCTGAGTGTGCGGCGGCAAACGATACCGATGGTGCCTCGGGAAAAGCCTGCGGCCAGTTCACGCACGACACGGCGGCGTGGGTGCCGTGTTGCAGCAGGGTCAGCGCGAGTTCGTCCGAATCGTTGATCCTGTCAAGACCGTCGATGCGGGGGAGTTTTAGCGGAGCCAGGTTCATATAGGGAGCAGTATTATTCGGTCAGCAGGTCGTATGTCGCCATTACGGCGCCCGCCAGAGCCATGCCTATCAGCAGGATTGCAATGACGCGGTTTATAAGCTTGAGAGACCGCACGTTGATGCGTTTGCCCAGGCGGTTCACCCCCGAAGTGATGGCGTACCACCACAGCAGCGCTCCCGCGATAATCGTCAGATAGGCGGTGAAGTGGTGATAGAACATGTACTCGGGCTGTATGAAGTTGAAGCGGGCGAACAGACCTATTATAAAGAAGAGAATCAGCGGATTGGAGAATGGCAGCAGGAAGCCGGTGACGAAGTCGGTCCAGTAGCTGCTGGCTTTGACTTCGGCCGACCGCAGTGCCCGTGTGGGGTTCTTGCGGAAGAGGTATATGCCGAAGATGGCAAGGACGAAGCTGCCTATGAACTGTATGACGAGCTGGTGGGTGTCGATGAAACCGGTGATGAAACTCAGACAGAAGCCGGTGAGCATGCAGTATATAAGGTCGCTTATCGATGCGCCTGCGCCGGTGAAGAATCCGGGCCAGCGCCCCTTGCCGAGCGTGCGCTGTATCACGAGCATACCGATCGGCCCCATCGGAGCTGATATGAGTATGCCGATGGCGATACCGCGGGGCAATATGTAGAGAATATTCTCCATTGTCTGAAAAATCAAGCAAAAATACGAAAAACACCGCAAATAGCCAACTCGCAGTGACCTATTGACACGAAAAAAACGTTTATCTTTGTGAGATTTTATTTCCGGGTCTTTGGCGCGGGTCTTCATAACACACATTATATGAGCTTAATCAACCGTATTATTATTAGCTTGAGGCTGCTGGCTGCGCTGCTTGCGGTGTCGCTGCCGGCGATTGCGGTCGCGGGCGAGCTGTCGACGTCGCTCTATGACTACAGCGGCGGTGTCTCAAAGGGCAAGCAGCACGGGTACGGTGTCTGCCGGTACAGAAACGGCAACACCTACTACGGCCACTGGAACCTCGGATATAAGGAAGGGCTCGGCCGTATGGAATATGCCGACGGCACGATTGAGTTCGGATACTGGAAGCGGGGTCGGCTGCCTAAGCCAGCCGGCAAGAAATTCCATGTCGGCCGCAAGGTGTACGGTATAGATGTGTCGAAGTACCAGAAGAGGGTGCAGTGGACAAAGCTGTCGCTGAAGGCCAACGCCGCAGGGCGCGTGATAGCTTCGGGCAAGAAGGCGCCGTACCTCCAGCCGGTGCTCTTTGCCATCATGAAGAGCACGCAGGGCACGACGATAAAGGACCCGCAGTTCGACCGCAACTTCCGCGAGGCCAAGCGCTGCGGCATCATCCGCGGGGCATACCACTTCCTGTCGGTGTCGTCGCCGGTCGAGGAGCAGGTGAAGTTCTTTATCGCCAACACGCCGCTCGAGCCGGGCGATCTGCCGCCGGTGCTGGACCTCGAGATTGACAAGAAGGTCATGGCCAAGCAGCCCGCC
>JAICZO010000142.1 GCA_029057255.1 Muribaculaceae bacterium
CTCGTACGCAGCCTCGACCCCACACGCCCCATAACCTGCGGCATGGACCAGATAGGCGCGGTGCTTGACCACGGCTTCGCCGCCGCTCTCGACATCCCCGGCTTCAACTACAAGCCTCAGCACTACGACAAGGCATACGACATCCTGCCGCAGAAGCTCATCCTCGGCTCGGAGACCGCCTCGACAGTATCGTCGCGCGGCAAATATTACTTCCCCTTTGAGTTCGGCGACCACCATGTGGCCATGCACCCCGACAAGCACAGCAACAGCTACGACAACGAGTCATGCTCCTGGAGCAACATCCCCGACCTCGACTTCGAGATGGACGACGACCGCCCCTGGGTAATCGGCCAGTTCGTGTGGACAGGCTTCGACTATCTCGGCGAGCCCTCGCCCTACGACACCGACGCATGGCCCAGCCACAGCTCCTACTTCGGCATCATCGACCTTGCGTCGCTGCCCAAGGACCGCTACTACCTCTACCGCTCGCTCTGGAACGAGAAGTCGCCCACGCTCCACGTGCTGCCGCACTGGACATGGCCCGGCCGCGAGGGACAGACGACACCCGTCTTTGTCTACACATCCTACCCCGAGGCCGAACTGTTTGTCAACGGTGTCAGCCAGGGTCGCCGCGCCAAAGACAAGAGCAACGTCATCGACCGCTACCGCCTGCGCTGGAACGACGTCGTCTATGAACCGGGCGAAATCCGCGTCGTGGCTTACGACGCCGACGGCAAGCCCGCGCAGGAGAAGGTAGTGCGCACCGCAGGCAAGCCCGCCGCCCTCAGGATAGTGCCCGACCGCACCGAGATAGCCGCCGACGGCGACCAGCTCGTATACTTCACCGTGACAGCTGTCGACCGCAACGGCAACCCCGTGCCCGACGCCGACAACAAAGTCAGCTTCAAGGTCGAGGGAGCAGGCACCTTCGAGGCCACCGCAAACGGCGACCCAACATGCCTGATGCCCTTCCAGAACCCCGAGATGAAACTCTTCAGCGGCGCCGCCACAGCCATCGTGCGCTCGGCAAAGACTCCCGGCACACTGCGCATCAAAGCCTCAGCCAAGGGGGTGAAAGCCGCCGAAGCCACTGTCGATGTGAAATAAAGCCCTAAGACACACAGTATTGACGGGGCGTGAGACCGACGCCTCACGCCCCGTTCTTTTTCGATATTTTAATACTGGCAATACCTTGCATAATTAAGCAAAAAAACGTAATTTTGCAAGGTCTAAGAAATTACTCCGACAAAAACATAAACATAACAATACCTAATACCTAAAAACCTTATGGAACTGCAGAAAAAAATTGACAGTACCTTCGAGAGCCGTTTCGGCGGCCACGGCACAGTATACGCCTCTGCCGGTCGTATCAATCTCATCGGCGAACACACCGACTATAACGGCGGCTTTGTATTCCCCGGCGCCATTGACAAAGTCATCATGGCCGAGATGCGTGCCAACCAGACAGAAACAGTGCGTGTATACTCAATAGATATCGACGACTACGCAGAGTTCGGCCTCAACGAAGCCGACGCTCCCGAGCAGTCGTGGGCCCGCTACATCTTCGGCGTATGCCGCGAGATTCTCAAGCGCGGCGGCAAAGTAGAAGGCTTCGACGCCGTATTCGCAGGCAACGTGCCCCTCGGCGCAGGCCTCAGCTCGTCGGCTGCCCTCGAGAGCTGCTTCGCATATGCCCTCAACGACATGTTCAACGACAACGCCATCGACAAATTCGAGCTCGCCCGCATCGGCCAGAGCACAGAGCACAACTACTGCGGCGTGAACTGCGGCATCATGGACCAGTTTGCAAGCGTATTCGGCAAGAAAGACCACCTCATGCGTCTCGACTGCCGCTCGATGGAATTCGAATACTTCCCCTTCGAGCCCAAGGGCCACAAGCTCCTCCTTGTCGACTCAGTCGTTAAACACGAGCTGGCCGACTCTCCCTACAACAAGCGCCGCGCATCCTGCGAGCGCGTTGCAAAGCGCCTCGGCATCGAGACCCTCCGCGACGCAACTATCCAGATGCTTGACGCCATCAAGACCGACATCACAGCCGAAGACTACTTCCGCGCTAAATTCGTCATCGAAGAGAAAGAACGCGTCCTCGCAGTCTGCGAAGCTCTCGTTGCCGGCGACTACGACACCGTAGGCCGCTGCATGTACGAGACACACCGCGGCCTCTCGAAAGACTATGAAGTAAGCTGCGTAGAGCTCGACTTCCTCAACGACATCGCTAAAGAATGCGGCGTCACAGGTTCGCGCATCATGGGCGGCGGCTTCGGCGGCTGCACAATCAACCTCGTCAAAGACGAGCTCCTGCCCCACTTCATCGAAGAGGCCAAGACACGCTTCGCCAAGGAATACGGCCACGAGCCCAAATTCTACGAAGTGATTATCAGCGACGGCGCTCGCAAAATCGCAGACGCAGAACACTAATAAGTGACAAACTCTAAGCACAGGAGCTTTCTGAACGTCGGAAAGCTCCTGTGCTAAACAATCCTTCCCCAAACCCCCAAACTCAAAAATCAGGCATGAGTCAGTACAAAGACACAGTATTGGTATCTGGTGGAGCCGGATACATCGGCACCCACACAACAGTCGCACTCATCGAAGCAGGATACGACGTTGTCATCATCGACAACTTCTCCAACTCCGAGCCTTCTGCAATTGAAGGCGTCGAGAAAATCTTAGGACGCAAAGTGACCTTCGAGGAAATCGACACCTGCGACAAGGAAGCACTCCGCGGAGTATTCGAACGCCACAACTTCAGCACCGTCATCCACTTTGCTGCATACAAGGCTGTCGGCGAGTCGATGGCAGAGCCCCTCAAATACTATCAGAACAACCTCGTTTCCTACATGAACATCCTCGAGCTCATGAAGGAATACAAGCGCCCCAACGTCCTCTTCTCTTCGTCGGCTACAGTATACGGCGACGCTGAAGTGCTCCCCGTAACAGAGCAGACACCCCGCCAGCCCGCGACCTCGCCCTACGGCAACACCAAGCAGATCGCCGAAGACATCCTCCGCGACTGCTGCCGCGCATACGAAGGCTTCCACGGCATCGCTCTGCGCTACTTCAACCCCGTAGGCGCTCACCCCAGCGCACTCATCGGCGAGCTCCCCCGCGGTGTGCCCAACAACCTCATCCCCTTCGTGACACAGACCGCTGCCGGCATCCGCGAGTGCCTCTCGATCTTCGGCAACGACTACAACACCCCCGACGGAACCTGCCTCCGCGACTACATCGACGTTGTCGACCTGGCAAAGGCTCACGTTGCTGCAGTAAACCGCATGGTTGACGGCAAGATGAAAGAAGCATACGAAATCTTCAACGTCGGCACAGGCACACCCCTCTCCGTCCTCGAGCTGGTCAACAGCTTCATGGAAGCAAACGGCGTGAACGTACCCTACAAAATCGTAGGACGCCGTCCCGGCGACGTCCCCGCAGTATGGGCCGACACAAAGGTGGCCAACGAAGAACTCGGCTGGAAGGCCGAGCGCGACATCAAGGACACCCTCCGCGCTGCATGGGCCTGGGAAAAACACATCCGCAACATCGACTGATAACAGGCCTCTACAAAAATGATAACAACTAAAAAAGCGGCTTCGCCCCACGGCGACATCACACTCCTGACAATAACCAACGCCAACGGCGCATCGGTAGTGCTCAGCACTCTCGGTGCAGGTATAGTCGAAGTGAACGTGCCCGACCGCAACGGCAAACTCGCCGACGTAGTGCTCGGATACGCCGACCCCGCCGACTACTTTGCCGACGGACCCTGCGCAGGCAAATGCCCCGGACGATACGCCAACCGTATCGCCCGCGGACACCTTGTCATCGACGGCAACACATACGAGCTGCCTATCAACAACGGCCCCAACCACCTGCACGGCGGTCCCGAAGGCTTCCAGAACAAGATATGGGAGCTGGCCGAAATCGTCGGCGACAACTGCGTCATCATGCGCTACACCGCCGCCGACGGCGAGGCCGGATACCCGGGCAAGCTCATCGCCTCGGCACGCTACATC
>JAICZO010000143.1 GCA_029057255.1 Muribaculaceae bacterium
CGACTACCAGAACGGCTGGGACACCGACCAGTTCCCCATCGACAACTACGAGCTGACACAGGCCATGATGCAGATTATCCGCAACGGCGGCCTCGGCAACGGCGGCACAAACTTCGACGCCAAGACCCGCCGCAACTCCACCGACCCCGAGGACATCTTCATCGCACACATCGCCGGCATGGACGCAATGGCTCGCGCCCTGCTCTCCGCCGCCGAGATACTCGAGAAGTCGCCCTACAGGAAAATGCTCGCCGAGCGCTACGCCTCGTTCGACGCAGGCAAGGGCAAGGAATTCGAGGACGGCAAGCTCAGCCTCACCGACCTGGTCGAATACGCCAAGGCTAACGGCGAGCCCCGCACAACATCGGGCAAGCAGGAGCTGTACGAGGCAATCGTCAACATGTACTGCTGACACACACCGGCACCAAACCTACCGACGGGCGCCACGCGGAATAACACCGCATGCGCCCGTCGGTCACATATCATGACCCGGGCCGTCAGACCGGCCGAAAAAACTCCGTAAAGGCCTATGACGCACCTGTAAGCGAGAAAAATTTGTGCGCTCGGCGATTTTTATGTATCTTTGCACGAATATTGACGAAATAAAACAATAACACTTTATGAATCCCATTAAAAAAACCATCGAACTGCCCGACGGTCGTACTATCACCATCGAGACAGGCAAGCTCGCCAAGCAGGCCGATGGAGCGGTTGAAGTGCGCATGGGCAATACGATGCTCCTTGCCACTGTCGTGACGGCAAAAGACGCCGGAGAAGGTGTCGACTTCATGCCGTTGCAGGTTGAATACAAAGAAAAATTCTCTGCTGCCGGCCGTTTTCCCGGTGGCTTCCTCAAGCGCGAAGGCCGCGCAAGCGACTATGAAATCCTCACAGCCCGCCTTGTCGACCGAGTGCTCCGTCCTCTCTTCCCCGACAACTACCACGCTGATACATTCGTAAACATAACCCTCTACTCCGCCGACGGTGTCGACGCTCCCGACTGCCTCGCAGGCCTCGCTGCCTCGGCAGCCCTCGCAGTGAGCGACATACCCTTCAACGGTCCCATCTCTGAAGTGCGTGTAGCCCGCATCGACGGTCAGTTCGTCATCGACCCCACATTCGAGCAGCTCCAGAAAGCCGACATGGAACTCATGGTAGGCGCAACCTACGACAACATCATGATGGTCGAAGGCGAAATGGACGAAGCTTCAGAAGCCGACCTCCTCGCAGCTCTCCGCGCAGCACACGACGCCATCAAGGCACAGTGCAAGGGTCAGCTCGAGCTCGCCGA
>JAICZO010000144.1 GCA_029057255.1 Muribaculaceae bacterium
CGTCGGCAGCGTCAGATGTGTATAATCGACAGGTGCTATTGTGCGCCAGTTGAAGGAGAGTATGTTGGTGAATTTCATCAGTGGCAGGCTTTTGCGGCGGAATTCCTGTCGGAATGCTGCGGGGATGTTTCCTGCGGGGTATTGGCGGTGGAGTTCGTCGCGGAGTTTCTGCATGGCGGGAGTCCATGCTTCCTGGTTGACGGTGTAGTTGGTGTAGAAGTATAGTGTGAGTTTGCTGAAGAAGTTTTTGCTCCAGGAGAGTGTGGCGAGTTTGGCGCGGAGGTCGGCTGCGTTGTCGAGTTCGCTGCCGTCTTCGCCTTTGAGGAAGTAGAGGTGGAACTGCCGGTAGTAGTCGGCCATTGCTGCCTGTTTGGCGTGGCAGAGTCCTGTCACTACTGCTATGACCCATATCAGCCAGGGGTGCTGCATGAAGAAGGGTGATGTGGCGTTTTCGCGCAGGCAGATTGCTATGTATATTGTGGCGAACCATACGTCACCGCTGACGCCGTCGAGTATTCGGCCGATGCGGGAGTACTGGTGTGTCATGCGGGCGAGCTGTCCGTCGGCGCTGTCGAATGAGTTTGCCCATATGAGGAGTAGCATGCCGATGATGTTGACCCACAGGTCGTTGTAGTAGAATGCTATGCCGGCTCCTATGCCGAGGAATATTGATGCTATTGTGATGGCGTTGGGTGTGACGCCGATTTTACGGGCGAGGCAGGCCCATGCGTAGCCTATGGGGCGGTAGAATGCGAGGTCGATGTGTTCTTCGGTGTCCATCGACTTTAGGGAGTCGCGGTATGATGATGTTGTTTCTGTCATGTTGTTGTGTGTGGTGGTGTTTTGTCAGCGACGGGCTTTGATTTCGGTCATTACGCATTTGGCGATGTGGGGTGCGGCTTCGTTGCGGCAGGGTGCGAAGCTTGGCCAGTCGTTGAAGTCGATGATGCGTATTGAGCCGTCGGGAGCTACTATGCAGTCGCCGCCGTATATCTTGACGTCGAGCACGTCGGCTGCTTTGGTGCAGATTGCGTGGAGGTATTCGGGGTCGAATGTGAGGCCTCGTGCGTGTCCGTTGATGGCTTCGTGTCCGTATTTGCTGTGTCCGGCTTCGAAGGGGTAGAAACGGTAGAAGAACGGTGTGCCTGCGACGCCGTAGAATTTTATGAGGTCGCCTTCGAGGTGGCGGTTGATGACGGCGCGCTTGATGCCGCGGAGGAAGTATTCCTGGAGGACTTCCTGTGCTTCTTCGGGGTGCCGGACGTAGCTGACGTCTTCTTTGTGCATCGCGTGGAAGTCGCCTCGTTTGATCCAGCAGCGGTCTATGCCGGCTGCCACGAGTGCGTCGCGGACGGCTTCGTCGGTGTTGACCATGAGGCTGTCGGGGTATGGGATGTTTGAGCCCAGGAGGATGCGTGTCATGCGCTCGCGTGTGCAGTTCTCGATGCCGTAGCCTGAGTTTATGACGAGGTCTCCGGCGTCTTCGCGTTCCTGCAGGAGCTGTATTGACTTCTGCTCGCGGCACATGTTGAGGATGATGTTCTCGGTCACTTTGCCGGCGATGAACTGCTCTTCGCTGTATATGTTTACTTCGCACCCGCGCTTGCGCAGCTGCTCGGCGACGGCGTTGAAGATTGCGGCGTCGTTGCCTATGTGGTTAGGGGAGTATGCGCCTGCGCGCATGATGCCCGCTATTTTAATGTCAGCCATTGTGATGTGTGAATGAATGGTGTGCTTTTCGAGTGCAAATTTATGAATTTTTTTTGGGAGTATGGCCTATGGGCAGTTCCGTCCTATCCAAAAAGCTGTTATTGCGATGAATATGGCGCTTATGACCAGGGGGTGGACGCAGCGTGCGTGCAGGCGAGGCCACCGGTGGCGGTTTGCCTCGATGATGATGAGGGCTGCTGCTGCGGGCACGGCGAAGAATGCGAAGGGGTTGTAGCTCCAGGCGGCGGCGATGTCGCCGTGCAGCAGGGCGTGGAGTGCGCGCTGGAAGCCGCATCCGGGGCACTGGTAGCCGGTGAGGTAGTGGAAGGCGCAGCGGGGCATAAGGCCTGAGGCGGAGTCGGCGTGGTAGTAGAATGCTGCCGCGCCAGCCAAAACGAGGATTGCGGCCGTGACGGCTGCAATCCTCGCGGGTTTTATGTTGCGGCAGTGCGCTGCCATTATTTACCGAAGAGTGCGCTCATGAGCATGACGGGTATCATGCCGAGTGCTATGGCTGCCATTATGAGCCAGGCGGCTACTTCCGATGCTTTGCGTGCCTGGCGCAGGCGGCCGCTGTTGTAGTAGCTCGACACGCATATCGATGCTATGAGTCCGGCCAGACTTACGGGCGAGCAGCAGCATATGGTGAGGAATACTGTCCAGCCGATGTATGTCGGCGGGCAGGGTTCGTCGGGGATGTTCTGCTTCGAGAAGCGTCGTCCGGGGGCGTATTTCGACGCCGGTTTTTCTTCGGCGGCGGGTTCTTCGGCTTCGGTGTCGACGACGGTCACGACTGTTGTGTCGGTTTCGACTTCGGCCGGCTCCGCGGTCTCGCTCTCTGTGTGCTGCGGGTTTGTGAGCGAGCCGTCGAAGAGTGGGCGCATCTGCTCGAGTGCTCCTGCGGGGTACCATTTAGCCAGTCCCTCGAACCACACTTTGGTGTTCTCGTCGACGGGTTTGTCGAGGAGTTCTTCGAGAGTGTAGGGACCTTCTTGCTGCCCGTTGATGTAAATCCAGATTTTCATCGGTGATGACGGTTGGTTTATCTGACTGGGTCGGATTTTTTATCAGAAATGTTTGACTTCGTGTCCGGCGATTGTTGTGAGCAGGGCGTTTGCGAGGCTCGATGCGCCGAGGCGGAAGAGCTCGTTATTGAGCCACTCTTCGCCGAGGACTTCTTTTATGACGGTGTAGTACTTGACGGCGTCTTCGGTCGAGCGGATGCCTCCGGCGGCCTTGAAGCCTACGCGGCGGCCTGTCTTCTCGTAGTACTCCTTGATGCACTTTGCCATGACGTATGCTGCCTCGAGGCTTGCTCCGGTGTATTCTTTGCCGGTGGATGTCTTTATGAAGTCAGCGCCGGAGTACATCGAGAGTATCGAGGCGGCCTTGATGTTCTTGGCGGTCTTGAGTGCACCGGTCTCGAGGATAACCTTGAGGTGTGCGTCGCGGCAAGCCTCTTTCTGCTCGGCTATTTCGTCGCATGCCGACTCGTAGTCATGGTCGAGGAAGTATCCGAGGTTGAGGACGATGTCGATTTCGTCGGCGCCGTTAGCCACAGCGAGAGCGGTCTCGGCGATTTTCACTTCTTCGAATGACTGGCAGGAGGGGAATGCTCCCGAGACGCATGCTATCTTCACGTCGCTCACCTCGAGCACTGTGCGCACGACGGGGGCGAAGTTGGGGTAGACGCATATCGCGGCCACGTTGGGCAGCGAGGGGAAGAGCTCCTCGAAGGTGTTGACGGCTTCGGTGAAGCGTGCCACCGACGAGGGTGTGTCGGTGCTGCGGAGGGTTGTCAGGTCGATGGTGCTGAAGAGGAACTTGTGCACGTCGGCGTTGTTGTTCTCTGCGAAGTGTTCGTCAAGTATTTTCTGCACGTCGGCAGCCACAGCGGCGTCATCTTCGGTGACGTGGCTCGAAGCTATCGCCTGCTCGTATTTGTTCATTTGGTTTTCAGACATGGTTGTAGTGTTTTATGGATTATACAGTTTGGGATTGTCGATATGTCTTCTGTAGTCCCTAACATTTTTTTTATCGAGATTGTTCCGGAATGCCTGCGCCAGGTCGACGCCGGTCTGGTTTGCTATCGCGAGCACTACCCACAGCACGTCGGCCAGCTCGTCGGCGAGGTCGAGCCGCTCGCCTTCTTTGGCCGACTGGTCGCCGTATTTGCGTGCCATCACGCGAGCCACTTCGCCCACTTCCTCGGTCAGTACGGCCATGTTGGTCAGGGGCGAGAAGTATCGCACGCCGACGGTCTTTATCCAGTCGTCGACGATGGCCTGGGCGCGGGATAGCCCTATGTCGTGAGTGTCTGCTTCTGCCATAGTGTGCAAATATAGCGAAAAAATCCCGGTATGTACAAAAGTTTTTTTACGGTCGGCCTGCCGGTCAGTCGGTGGGCAGCCAGCGGTAGAGCCTGTCGGCGGGTCGCACCTTGGCCGGCACGGCGATCGAGAAGGCGTCGCCCTTGACCGCGCGGGGCACGCTCTTGCCGTCGACGCGTATGTCCTCGACCTTGACGATGAGCGCTCCTGTGGTGGGGCCTGTGATGACGACTTCGTCGCCGACGCACAGCTCGGCGCCTTCCATGAAGAACTCGCCCACGCCCAGGCGCGAGAAGTACTTCACGCCCTTGGCCACGTACTGCTTGGTGCGTGTTGCCGACGAGCCGTACTTCGCCGACCATTCGCCGAGGCGCTGGCCGAGGTAGTAGCCGTCCCAGAAGCCGCGGTTGAAGATGCGGCTGAGGCGTTCGTCCCAGCCGGCGACCTTCTCGGCCGAGTATGTGCCGTCGCAGATGGCCTCGAGAGCCTCGGAGTAGCAGCGCACGGCGGTGTCGACATACTCGGGGCCGCGTGCTCGGCCTTCGATTTTGAAGACGGTGACTCCGGCGTCGACCATGCGGTCGAGGAAGTGTATCGTCTTGAGGTCCTTGGGCGACATTATATATTTGTTCTCGACGGTCAGCTCGTCGCCGGTCTCGAGGTCGGTCACGCCGTATCCGCGGCGGCATATCTGCGTGCAGCTGCCGCGGTTTGCGCTCGAGTTCATTTGGTGGAGGCTCAGGTAGCACTTGCCCGATACTGCCATGCAGAGGGCGCCGTGGCAGAACATCTCCAGGCCGACGGGCCGCCCGGCGGGGCCTGTTATGCCCTCGGCGGCTATGGCGTCGGAGATGGCCTTGACCTGGGTCATGTTGAGCTCGCGGGCGAGCACCATCACGTCGGCAAACGCGGCGTAGAATCGCACGGCCTCGATGTTGCTGATGTTGCACTGTGTGGAGATGTGCACTTCGACGCCGTGGCGGCGGCATGCCTCGATGGCGGCGATGTCGGATGCTATGACGGCCGTGATGCCGGCCTCGGCGGCGGCGCTGACGATGGCGTCGACCTTGGGCAGGTCTTCGTCGTATACGATAGTGTTGACTGTCAGGTATGTGCGCACGCCCTCGGCCGAGCAGCGCGCCGCGATGTCGCGCAGGTCGTCGAGGGTGAAGTTGGCGCTTGACTTAGAGCGCATGTTCAGTCCCTCGACGCCGAAGTATACCGAGTCGGCGCCTGCGGCTATGGCAGCGCTGAGCGACTCGTAGCTTCCGACGGGGGCCATGATTTCGAAGTCGCTGCGGTTGTATGTCTTGTTCATGTGAGTTTACAACAAATCATATCCCGCAAAAAGTGTCGATGCAGGATATGATTGATAATGTATAGGGGGGATATCTTCGGTCGTGTCTTCCGGCCGTATTATTCGGCAGCGGGAGCCTCGGTCTCTGTCACGTCGACAACTTCGGCAGCTTCTTCAACGGGAGCGGCGACGGGAGTGTCGAACTGGCCTGCGGGCACTTCAGCGGCGGGAGCGGCTACGGGCTGTGTGCGGAGCTGTGTGC
>JAICZO010000145.1 GCA_029057255.1 Muribaculaceae bacterium
GTACGGCGGCGCCCCTTGGCATCGTCGAGCGAGCCGAAGTCCTTGCGCAGGCGGTTGGTCAGCTGGAAGTCAGAACTCATACCCTACCTCCGCACACATCTCCTTGTCGCGGGCGACAGTTGAACCTATGGTAGTGAGCAGGTCGCCCACGATGGCGCCGTTGACGCCGGCACGCATGGCGCGCACCGTGGTCTCGCGGCTGAGGCGTCCGCGTCCGCCGGCAAAGCGTATCTGCACCGACGGGTGGGCGAAGCGGAAGTAAGCCACGGCGAGCAGGATGTCATCGTCGCTCAGCGGCGGGGTGTCCTGCAGCGGAGTGCCGGGTATCGGGCAGAGGATGTTGAGCGGTATCGACACCGGCTCTATCTCGCGCAGCTTTATGGCAAGCTCCATGCGCTGGCGGCGGCTCTCGCCCATGCCTATGATGCCCCCCGAGCAGACTTCGAAGCCTATGCTTCGGGCGGTGTTGATGGTGGCTATCTTGTCGTCCTGGGTATGTGTGGTGCAGAGCGTGCCGAAGTGCGACGGCGCTGTCTCGAGATTGCAGTGATAGCGGCGCACGCCTGCGTCATAGAGCGTCTGCAGCCCCTCGCGGTCGAGCAGGCCGAGCGAGGCACATGTCGCTATGGGGTAGTCGCGGCCTATCCGCGCGAGCATGCCGCATATGTCATCGAGCGCCTTGCCGCGGACGGCACGGCCGCTTGCCACGAGCGATATGCGCCCCACGCCGCACTCGGCGTTGCGCCTCGCAGCCTCCATCGCCTCGTCGTCGGGGACGATGTCGTAGGTGTCGCATCCGGTGTTGAAGTGCGCCGACTGCGCGCACCACTTGCAGTTCTCCGAGCAGCGGCCCGAGCGTGCGTTCACTATCGAGCAGGAGTCGAAGCGGCGCGAGCAGAAACGCTCCGTAATCTTTTCCGACGCCTCGAGCAGAGCCTCGCAGCCTTCGTCGGAGTCTATATCCGCAAGGGCGTAGAGCACGTCCTCGCCGAGGGTCTCGCCTGCGAGGACGCGGTCGAGGGCGTCCTTAACAAGCTGTATGTCATCTTTCATCATTATTGTCTTGATTGTACTACTGCAAAATTACACAAGAAAGACGAAAGCGCCAAATAAGAGACGGCTCTTATTCGGCGCTTCGCTGTTTTTGAAGTCAATCGCTCTTACTTGCCGAGGGCCTTCTTGACTTCGCTGACCATCAGGTCATGGTCGCGGAAGTCGGGGTGGCGCACGGCGCGTCCGTCACGGTCGACGAGGATATAGAAGGGTATGCCGTCCACTTCGAAGCGCTCGCGCACAGCAGCTATCTGCTCCTTGGTGGCGAGGAAGTGGTGGCCCTTGATGTTCTTGATCATAGACTCGTACTGGCCGAGGTCCGACGAATCGTCGGCGATGTATACCCACTCGATGTCGGGGTCGGAGAGCTCGCCTGTCTTGAGGGGCTCATTGACCTTGAGGGCGCCGCGGCAGGGGCCGCACCATGTGTTCCAGAGATCGACGACAACAATCTTGCCCTTGAACTGACTGACGCAGTCGTCGAAGTAACGCTCGGGAGCACCTTCGGGCAGGTGTTTGATGCGCTCGGCCAGGCGGCGGTAGTTCTCGTTGGCCTCGTCGTTGCGCACCTTGAGCGCCTTGGCCAGGAAAGGCTCCGCGCCGTCGAACTCGGCAAGCTGCTCGGGTGTGAGCAGACCGACACGGGCACTGCTCTCCTGCAGCTCGGCGAAGCGCTTCATCTGCGCGGGCAGAGGCGACTCGACACCGTGTGCGGTCCAGTCGACTTCGCATATCTCGGGATAGTTGTTAAAGAAAAGCAGCGCAGGGTCGGCGGGGTCGATGAAAGAGACGACACGCTTGTATACGGCATCGGGAATCTCGACCGACAACGAGTCATTGGCGCCCTCGAAGGTGCCCTTCTCTGTGTAGTACTCATAGTACAGACGGTTAGGCGCCGAGATCACCCCGTTCAGCACCTTATAGTCGGACACCTTGGCAAGGAAGGCCTTGAAGCCCTCGGGGACATCCAAAACAGCGATACTGTCGAGCATAGCGGCACGGCGTGCGAGCAGCGCGTCGGTCACGTCGGCCACGTTCATGCGGAAGTTCACAGGTATATCCGACCGAACGACCGATGACACCTCGGGCGTCTTCATGATGCGGTTGAAGGCTGCATAGCGGCCGTTGTCGTAGGCTCTGACAGCGGCTTCGTCAACCTTGCCTCCGCGGCGCTTTGTTACATCGTCGGAGAGGACTGCACAGTCCAGCCAGATGTCGGTCGGGGTGCCGGGGGCGAGCTTGATGCTGCCGAAACGGCTGCCGTTGACTTCGAGCATAGGCACTATGTCGGTGGCGCCGTAGAGCACGGGAGTAGCGGTGACGTTGCCCTCGGCGTCAGGCTCGAGCACGAGGGTGCTGTTGCCGGCGAGCGAGGTCACGCGCACGGTGAGCTTGCCGTAGTCGGGGCGGTAGCCGAGGAGGTGGAAGCGCAGCTCGGTAGAGTCGACTTCGAGCACCGGCTCGGTGAAGACTTCGTCAAGACTGATGTCGCGCACGGAGCGGGGCACGGCGTCGGCATACGAGTCCTTGCCGCCCTTGCCGGTGACATCGACACCCCACAGCATGAAGCCCTCGGGCACATTCTCGACAAAGTCGACAGTCTTGGTGTCGAAAGGCAGCGGCTCGAAGTAGAGCGTGAAGTCGTCCTCGCCGCTCTCGGGGAGTGTGAACTGGCCGCCGATGGTGATATTGTCGCTTGCTCCGGTGAGAGCATAGTCCTTGCCTCCGGCACGGAGCACCGTAGCGCTGTCGATGCGTATCCACCATCCGGGGCGGAAGGTGGCATGAATGTCTACTATAGTGGCAGTGTCGGTCAGCTCGATACGGCTGATGTCGATGCTGCTGTTGTTGACAGCGTCGATGTGGGGCGACTCGATGCTGCGCGGGCCGGGATTGGAGCTCGCGAAGAAGCATATCGCGCACAGCACCACGGCCAGGGAAGTAAGGATTTTTTTCATCAGAGTTGAAATGTGTTTGGTTTTATATACATATATGACGCGACAATCGCGAGTATGTTACATCCCTAATGTTAAAAAACAATAAATCAACACACTGTCGCAGCTCGCGAACCCTTTCGGGCCGAATTTTGTTTCTTTGCGTAAAAATCCTTAAATTTGTTGACTCTCTCCGCAACAACCTTCAACACATATGGACATCATCACAGGCGAAAACATACTCTTGGTCGGAGCTATAATCCTTATAGTGAGCGTACTCATCGGCAAATCAAGCTACCGCACCGGTCTGCCGCTGCTGCTCATCTTCCTCATTGTCGGCATGCTCTTCGGCACCGACGGCGCCGGCATCCAGTTCAGCAACATGCACGACGCACAGTTTATCGGCATGATAGCGCTGTGCATCATTCTGTTCTCGGGCGGCATGTCGACGTCGCTCTCGTCGATACGCCCCATCCTCGTGCCCGGCCTTGTGCTGTCGACAGCAGGCGTGCTGCTGACAGCCTGCATAACAGGCTTCTTCATCTTCTGGCTCTCCGGCATGTCGTGGACCAACATACACTTCGCGCTGCTGCCGTCGCTGCTGCTGGCCTCGACAATGTCGTCGACCGACTCGGCCTCGGTCTTCGGCATCCTCGGCTCGCGCAAGGTAGGCCTCAAGCACAACCTGCGCCCCATGCTCGAGCTGGAGAGCGGCTCCAACGACCCCATGGCCTACATGCTCACCATCATCCTCATCGAGGCCATAACGCTCGGAGGCTCGCTCTCGGCCACACAGCTGCTCACACAGCTGCTGCTGCAGTTCGGTGTCGGAGGCGCGGCAGGCATAGCGATGGGATACCTCACCCGCCACCTCATCGACTTCTACCGCCGGCTGGGCGGCAACGGCGCCAAAGAAGACGCCGGCCAGGCCACGGCCATGATATCAATCATGATTATAGGCTCGATATTCCTCACATATACCGGCACGACATCGCTTGCCGGCAACGGCTATCTCGCCGTCTATATATGCGGCATCGTCCTGGGCAACTCCGCCATCCCCCACCGCCGCAGCATAGCCAAATTCATGGACGGCCTCACGTGGCTCGCCCAGATTGCCGTCTTCCTCATGCTCGGCCTGCTCGTCAACCCGCACGAGATGCTCTCGGTGGCCGCAGTGTCGTTCCTCATCGGACTCTTCATGATACTTGTCGGACGTCCGGCGAGCGTCTTCCTCTGCCTGCTGCCCTTCCGCCGCATAGGCCTGCGCACCAAGACCTTCATCTCATGGGTAGGCCTGCGCGGCGCAGCCCCCATCATCTTCGCCACCTACCCCGTCGTGGCCGATGTGCCGGGCGCGTCGCAGATTTTCAACATAGTGTTCTTCGTCACCCTGCTCTCGCTCATCGTGCAGGGCACGACGGTCATAGCATCGGCACGCAAGCTGCACCTTGTCGACGACAGCGCCGGGCACGACGACGAGTTCGGTGTCGAGCTGGACGAAGAGCTGCCCACATCCCTGCAGACCCTCGTACTCACACCACGCCACCTCGAGCACGGCAACACCCTGCAGAACATCAAGCTGCCCGACGGCGGACTCGTCATGATGATAAAGCGCGACAGCCGCTACATCGTGCCCAACGGCAAGCGCCGCCTGCAGGCCGGCGACAGACTGCTCATCATCAAGGAAGACACCATCGAAGAGCCCGCCGCTCCGACCTCCTTAAACCCTTAAATCACCCTTGAGTAATTATTTTCAGAACCTCTACCGCTTAAACACCTACCCATCAGACACATACGACGCGGCAAGTCCATACTCTGAGTAGTCATTTTTCGGCGCTTCCATTCGCTCCGAACCGGATTTTTATGCTAACTTTGTTTGCCGGAAAATGCAAAAAAATGCGGCATACAAGCTAAGCCTCATGACATCACCCAGACACCCCCTCATAACCCTTGCAGCCATCCTGCTGCTGTGCTGCTGTGCCGACCGACACAGCAGCAGCACTTGCAGTGCAGTCCTCGACCGTGCCGACACCCTCATCTTCACAGCACCCGCCGAGGCCGCTGCCCTGCTCGACAGCATACCTGCCGACAGCCTCTCAGACGCCGATAACGCCCGCCGCGCAGTCCTGCTCGCCAAAGCACGGTCGAAATGCGACATAATCTTCACCCCCGACAGCGCGCTACTTAACGCCGTCGACCACTACCGAGGCTCCGGCGACAGCCTCGAAGTGCAGTCACTGCTGTACCTGGGCGAGGCTTTTAAGATCGCCGAAGACTACTCCCATGCCCTGCTCACTCTCAACGAGGCTTACAGTATGGCCGAGGAGCGCAGCGACCACTTCTATGCCGGCATGGCAGCACGCTTCAACTCCGACATATACCAGCAGACCATCGAGGCACCACAGAACATAAGGTGGGCCTACGCCTCTCTGCGCCATTTCAGCATGGGAGGCTACCGACGCCACGCCGAGTGGGCAAAAATCGACATCGCCAACGCATATCTCAATGACTCCAAATGCGACAAAGCGCTGCTGATGCTTGACAGCATCGACGACAGCGTCGATTGCTATATCGGACTTTATAAAAAACGAGAGCAAGCCGACGCACTT
>JAICZO010000146.1 GCA_029057255.1 Muribaculaceae bacterium
CTTCAAGGCCGAGATACAGGGCGTCGCATATGAGAGCGTGTCCGATCGACACTTCGCTGAGGAAGGGTATCTTCGAGGCGAAGAAGGCGAGATTCTCGAGGCTCAAGTCATGGCCGGCGTTCACACCGAGTCCGAGACGCCTTGCGGTGTCGGCAGCCTCGACGAAGGGAGCCACGGCGGCTTCGGGATCCTTGGCATATGCGTCGGCATAAGGCTTGGTGTACAGCTCTATGCGGTCGGTGCCCGTAGTGGCGGCGGCACGTATGACGTCGGGGTCGGCGTTGACGAAAATCGAGGTGCGGATGCCCGCTTCCTTGAAGCGCTCGACGAGCGATGCGAGGAAGTCGGCGTTGGCGGCGACGTCCCATCCGGCCGACGATGTCAGCGCGTCGGGAGCGTCAGGCACGAGAGTGACCTGAGTGGGTCTTACCTTCAGCACAAGGTCTACGAAGTCTTCCGACGGATAGCCCTCGATGTTGAACTCGCTCCTGAGAGCGGGGCGGAGACGGTAGACGTCGCTGCGTCGGATATGTCGCTCGTCGGGGCGGGGGTGTACGGTGATGCCGTCGGCGCCGAAGCTCTCGATGTCGAGAGCTACTGATTCCACGTCGGGGCGGTTTTCGCCTCTTGCATTGCGCAAGGTGGCGATTTTATTAATATTAACGCTTAGGTTTGTCATTTAATAGTGTGGATACGCAATATTATTCGTATATTTGTAGATGCTTTTAGAAGCCGGTGTGGCATGCGCCGGTTTGATAGTGCAAAAATAGTCAGAAATTTTTAAACATCCGATAGATTTTGACTGCAATTAACAATAAGTTCCCCGAAGACGAGTATTTCTTTCCGCCGGTGTCGGAGAGCTCACGCCTGCTTGTCGGTTGTCGCAGAGAGGATTATTCGGCCTCCCGCATAGCGCGTGCCGTCGAGGACTGCGACGCCCACCTGCTCAACCTCAACGTGACGTCGATGGGCGATGACAATGGCAAGAACACCGACCCGACCGACATCGACGAGTCGGTCTACGGCGAGTTCCCGGTGGTGTTCGACCTGCGTGTGAGCCACCGTAATCCGGCGGGGATAAGCCGCTCGCTCGAGCGCTACGGATACACCGTGCTCAGTGCCTGCGGAAACGATATTGCCGATAGCGACACGTCGCGTCGGCGCATAGACCACCTTCTCCGATACCTTGAGATATGAGAATAGCTATATACGGCAGCCGACGTCAGTACGGCGCCTTCGACTATGTGAGGCAATTCCTTGACACTCTGCGCAATCGCGGCGACAAAGTAGTGATGCACCGCAAGCTCTACGCGCACCTTGACGAGTTCATCCCCGAGGCGCTCGCGGTGGTGGATCAGGTGTCGGACGACCCGGACTTCGACGCCGACCTTGCGGTGAGTCTCGGCGGCGACGGTACCTTCCTGCGTACCGCGCTGTGGGTCAGCGGTAAAGAGATACCAATAGTGGGTGTCAATACCGGCCATCTTGGTTACCTCGCGCCACTCTCGATAGAGCAGTTGCCGATGCTGCCCGACCTGATAGCCGGAGACTATCTGCGCATCGAGCGCCGCAATGTCATTGAGGTGGTGTCGCCCGCGCTGCCCCCTCACGTAGGCCGCTACGCCCTCAATGAGGTGGCGATATCGAAGGAAGAGTCCGCCTCGATGATTCAGGCCGCCGTCAGCCTCGGCGACCTGCCGCTTGCCGACTACCGCGCCGACGGACTGATAGTGTGCACATCCACGGGCAGCACGGCCTACAACCTGTCGGTCGGAGGCCCCATCGTGCAGCCCACGCTCGACGTATATGTCATTTCGCCTGTCGCGGCGCACTCGCTCTCGATGCGCCCGCTGGTGGTTGACGCTGCGACCAACATAACGATTGTTCCCGGCGGCCGCGCGCCCCATATCCGTCTCGCCCTCGACGGCCGCTCGGTGCTGGTCGATGTCGACACTCCCGTCGTCCTTGCCCGCGCGCCCTTCAGCGTGCTTGTCATGCAGGTCGCCGACCACACATTCGCCGATACCTTGCGCACCAAGCTCCACTGGGGCGAAGTGTGAGGCGTCGGACATCTCTTCTTCTCTCTTCTTCATCACATTGGACGGCCGCCCTTGCGGGCTTGCGGTCTGATATCTCTCCGGGAATTTAAATGAGTGATATTCTGAAAAATAGTATTGTTGAATCGTGTCGCTACGACCACCCTGTGCTCGGCTCTGTCCACGTCAGGGTGCACGGCACCACGCGCCATCTCAAGGCCCGTTGGGTAGGGCAGGAAGTGAGGCTGACAGTGCCGCCCGGCATCAGGGCGGCGGACTGTGACCGCTTCCTCGCGAAGGTTCAGGAGCGGCTGCTCGAAGCGCGTCCCAAGATGTTCCCCGGCATCGGTTCGACTATCGAAGCCCCTTTCGCCGATTTCACCATACTTACAGGCGAGGCTAATCAGAGGCGCGATGTCAGGATTCATCTCGGCGCAGCAGCCGATGACGGCTGTAAAAAAGCGGCTTACATTATATATATTAAAGAAGATGCCGAGAGCCGCCTCGGCAGGGTCGACTTCAGCCGACTGCTCAACGACAGCCTGCTCGCCTGTGCCCGCCATGCCACAGTGGAGCATATCCTCCCCCTGGCGCGAGGCATCGCCGAGAGGGTAGGGCGCTATCCTGTCGGCTGGCTGGTCAAAGAGACCAAGACGCGGCTCGGCTCGTGTACGTCGACGGGTATCATCACGCTGTCGCCGAGGCTCGTCTTCATGCCGCTGGAACTGTGTGAGTTCGTAATCTGTCACGAGCTTGCGCACCTGTCGGAGATGAACCATTCGTCGGCTTTTCACGAGCTGTGCGACAGCTATTGCGGCGGTCGCGAGGCCGAGCTGCAGGCCAAGGTGAGGGCCTTCCGTTTTCCGGTCTTCTGACGCAATATAGCGCGGCCGGAAACGTTATACATTTATGAAATTGATTCTGCACATATCCGTTATACTGCTTGCGGCTCTCCTCGGAGCGGGATGTATAGAAGACGGCTTCAGCACGTCGCCCTCCGACCAGCCGGAGTTCTCTGTCGACACTCTCGACATCGGCACGGTCTTTACCGACGAGCCGACGCCGACGAGCCGTATGCTTGTATACAACAGGCACTCGAAGTCGCTCTCTATCAGTGATATCAGTCTGTCGGGTCGTGACGCCTCCTGCTTCCGTCTCAATATCGACGGAATCAGCGGCGAGAGATTCGCCGACGTTGAAGTGCGTTCGCGCGACTCTGTCTTTGTCTTCGTCGAGGCCACCCTTCCCGAAGCCCCCGGCCTCGAGGCTGACTATGAGGCCAATATCGACTTCACGACCAATGGCGTGCGCCGTTCGGTAGTGCTTGCCGCGCGTGGCCGTAATGTGGAGCGTCTGCATGCCGTGACGCTTAGCGCCGACACCCGTTTTACCGCCGAAAAGCCGTATCAGATATATGACTCGCTCGTCGTGGCGCCCGGCGCAACGCTGACTGTCGAGGCCGGCGCCAGCCTCTGCTTCCATGATGCGTCGAGGCTCGTGGTGCGCGGCACGCTCGTCACGGAAGGCACACCCGAGAAGCCTGTCAGCATGTCGGGCGACCGTACCGGAAATGTTGTCAGCGACATCTCTTTCGACATTATGTCGCGCCAGTGGACAGGCGTGTTCTTTACTCCGACATCGAAGCATAACAGTCTTGTAAATACCGTGATACGCAACACTGTATACGGCGTTACTGTCAGCGGTGACCCCGAGGCCGGGCTTGTGCCCGACGTCGCGATGCTCAACTGCCGCCTGCGCAATAGCGGCGACCTTGTGCTCGATGCCGTTCATGCCCGTGTCAGGGCGGTGGGATGCGAGTTTGCCGAGGGTTCGGCCGGCCTTGTCTCGCTGCACGGCGGCTCTCACAGCTTCAGTCACTGCACCTTTGCCAACTACTATCTTTTCACCGTCATCGGCGGCCCCGCCATACAGTTCGGCCATATCAGCGACGACGGCAAGACCGGCCTTGACGACGGCAGCGGCGCCCCCTATCTCGCCGCGGAATTCTCCAACAGCATCATCTACGGCCTCGGCACCGACCTGTCGCACGGCGACCTGACGGGCACCGATGTCACCTTCCGCAACTGTCTGCTCAAGAGCGACGGAAGCGACGATGACAACTTCCTGCTCTGTCTGTGGAACACCGACCCGCTGTACTATACCGTGCGCGACGAGTATCTCTTCGACTACCGACTCCGCCCCGACTCCCCCGCCATAGGAGCCGCCGACCCGTCGCTGACGCCAGCCGAGGCAGCCGTCGACGGCTATGGCCTGGCACGCGGCGAAGCACCCGATCTCGGAGCCTATGTTTTCGCGCCACCGACCGAAGAATAAGCCATTTGTGCCCTCCGGGGCACTTTTTTTGTCATGCTGTTTGAAGTTATGATAAAAAAATCGTATCTTTGTGCGCTTTTTACCGCGAAAATAATAAAACCCTTTATCATACAATGGCAACCTTAGAAAAAATCAGAAACAAGTCAGTGCTGCTGTTCGTCATCATCATCGTGGCACTCCTTGCATTCATTTTAGGTGACTTCCTCACTTCGGGTCGCACCTACTTCGGCCATCCCACGACAGTGGCCAAGGCCGGAGGCGTAACGGTGGAATACCAGGACTATCAGAACCGCATGGCCGAGGCCGGCGAGCAGCTCCGCGGCCAGGGTCGCGAGTACAGCAACGACGTACTGTCGCAGAACGTCGTGCAGGGTCTCCTCACCGAGCAGCTTCTGAAAAAAGAATATGAAGACCTCGGCATCACTGTTACCGACGCCGAGCTTACCGAAGCCATGACAGGCGAATACCCCCACCCCGCTGCATCGCAGATCATCGGCTATCTGTCGCAGCAGCTCCAGCTCCCCGAAGCATCGGGCCGCGCCGTCTTCGACGCAATGCAGAACCCCGCCAAGTACGGTCTCCGTCCCGAAATCGGCGAGGAACTCCGCCGCATCTGGGCCGGTCAGGAAAAGGAAGTGGAGGCAACCATGCTCAACCAGAAACTTATGAGCCTCCTCACAGGTCTCTACACATACAACAACCTCGACGCAAAGAGCTTCTATGACGACAACGCCACAACCCGCCAGATCAACTACGTCAACAAGGACGTGGCAGGCATCAGCGAGGATGACGTGAACTTCACCGAAGCCGACGTCAAGGCTCTCTGGAACGCTCAGAAGCAGAACTACCGCCTCGACGAAGAGACTCGCGAAATTGCCTACATCTACGTTGCCATCGAGCCTTCGCAGGCCGACCGCATAGCAGGTCAGAACACCGTAGAGAACGCTATCGCAGGCCTCAACGCCACTCCCGGCACCGAAGCCGTAGCTTCCAACACCGGTTTCGTGGTGACCACCGCCAAGCACCCCCTCTCGTCAGTCCGTGACGCCCGCCTCCGCGACTTCATCAAAGAGAACGAGGCCGGCTCTGCCAAGCTCATCAGCCGTGACAATGACACATACACCATCGCCAAGATTCTCGACGTGACACAGGGCATCGACTCTATCAACGTCAGCATGCTCCGTGCAGTCGAAGGTACAAACCTCGACAGCATCGTGGCTGTAATCAACGGCGGTTCGACTTTCGCTGCCGTTAGCGACGGCGCAACAGTGCAGGGTCAGGACAGCATCTGGACAGCCCTCGAGGGTGTAGGTCTCGATGACCGCACCAAGGCTGCTCTTGCCAATGCTACCGTAGGCCGCGCATTCGTATACACCGACACAATCCAGGGCCAGCCCGTGAGCGCCGTCTACAAGGTGAACCGCCGCCACGCCCCCGTCAACTACTATGACATCGCCACCATCGAGTACACTGTAGACCCCTCGCAGGAAACTCTCACACAGCTCGCCGGTGACCTCCGCACATTTGTCAGCAACAACTCGTCGGCCGCCGACTTCGAGAAGAATGCCACCGACGCAGGTTACTCTATCCTCTCCGACCAGGTGAGCGCTTCGTCGACAGGCATCGGCAGCGCAAGCGACAGCCGCCGCTTCGTGAAGTGGGTGATGGACGCCCGCAAGGGTCAGGTATCGCCCATGATGCAGGATGACAAGCAGAGCTATCTTATCGCTGTTGCCGTCAAGGACATCTACGACGACTACATGCCCTACACCTGCCCCGCCATCAACACTCAGCTCCGTGCCCAGGCACGCAACTCCAAGATGGCCGACAAGCTCATGGCCGACTTCGCCGGCAAGGCCGACAACCTCGAAGGCTATGCCAAGCTCATGGGCACTGAAGTGGCTACAGGCAACGTCAACATCACAATGCCCACACTCCTCTCGATCGGCTACAACGAAAGCGCTCTCCAGGGTGCCATCGCAGCTGCCGAGAAGGGCAAGCTCACAGGCCCCGTAAAGGGTAACCGCGGCATCCTCGTCTTCGAAGTGACAGAAGTGAACACCGACAACCGCCCCTTCAACGAGGCTGAGTACGGCAACCGCTTCAACCAGACCTTCGGCCTGTCGCGTCGCCAGTCGCCCCTGCCCCTGCTCCTCGGCAAGGAAAAAATCGACAACCGCTCGCTCAACTTCGTTCAGTCTGTCGAGGAATAATCCCGACACAAGCATACGTTCTACGGCGGCCTTTCCCGACATGGGAGAGGTCGCTTTTCTATTGTGGTTTTGACGGAAAATTGTTATTTTTGCACAATCTA
This sequence comes from Muribaculaceae bacterium, assembly GCA_029057255.1. Classification (GTDB taxonomy): domain Bacteria; phylum Bacteroidota; class Bacteroidia; order Bacteroidales; family Muribaculaceae; genus CAG-873. The sequence goes on from JAICZO010000146.1 coordinate 6,685, forward strand.
TTCATCTGCAACACATTTCTGCTATGAAAAATATACTAAGCGCCACACTGCTGCTCACCGTAGCCGCAAGCGCCGCGGCAGCCCCCGCACCTCTGTGGCTGCGCGACGCCAAGATTTCGCCCGACGGAACACGTATCGCGTTCACCTACAAAGGCGATATTTTCACAGTCCCCGCCACCGGTGGCGAGGCTCTCAGAATCACCTCACAGCCCACGTACGAGACCACACCCGTATGGAGCCCCGACAGCAAGACTCTTGCTTTCGCGTCGGACCGCTACGGCAACTTCGACATTTTCACCGTCGCCGCCGACGGCTCGTCATCGCAGTGGAAGCGTCTGACCTTCAACTCAGCCTCAGAGACCCCCGAGGCTTTTACACCTGACGGCAAGGCACTCCTCTACAGCGCCTCTATCCAGGATCCGGCATCAAGCGCCCTTTTCCCCTCCGGACGCATGACCGAGCTGTACTCCGTGCCGACATCCGGCGGCGCTCCCACACAGCTGCTGGCAACTCCCGCCACCAACATAGCGTGGGCACCCGACGGCAAGAGCTTCCTCTATCAGGATGTCAAGGGCTTCGAGGACACATGGCGCAAGCACCATACATCGTCGGTCACTCGCGACATATGGCGCTATACTCCCGCCACAGGCAAGCATGAGCCTGTCGTGTCGAACCCCGGCGAGGACCTCTGCCCCGTCGACGCAGGCTCGGAGATTTTCTTCATCAGCGAGCGCGCTCCGCAGAAGTCGCTCAACATCTACTCCGCACCTGCCGGCAATCCCGAGGCCGCCAAGGCTCTGACTGCATTCAAGAAGCACCCCGTGCGATTCCTCAGCCGTGCCGCCAACGGCACTCTCGCCTTCGCATACGACGGCGAGCTCTACACCCTCACCCCCGGCGGCAAGCCTGCCAAGGTGAACGTGTCGCTGCATGCCGACTTCCCCGACGAGACCGCCAAGCTGTCGGCCTCGCGCGGCGCACGCGGTGCCGTGGCATCGCCCGACGGCAAGCAGGTGGCGTTCGCATACCGCGGCGACATCTATGTCACATCGACCGACTATTCGACTACAAAGCAGATTTGCGACACCCCCGAGGCCGAAGGTCAGATTTCGTGGGGCAACGACAGCACACTCTACTATGTGTCGGAGCGTGACGGCCGCTACAATATCTATCGTGCCACATTCACCAAGTCGGCCGACGAGCCCGACTTCGCCCATGCGACTGTCATCACCGAGGAGCCTGTCTTCAAGGCCGACAAGCACGAGCGCACCGTCCCCGAAGTATCGCCCGACGGCAAGTCGCTCGGTTTCATCCTCGACCGCAACAAGCTCTGTGTGATGGACCTCGAGAGCCGCAAGGTGCGCCAGCTCACCGACGGCTGGACACACCGTCAGCGTAACGGCGGCTTCGGCTACCGCTGGTCGCCCGACTCGAAGTGGATTGCCCTCGACATCGTCGACCGCCGTCATGACCCCTACACCGACATCGCCATCATCAATGTCGCCGACGGCACGCTCACAAACATCACCAACAGCGGATACTTCGACACCGACGCCCGCTGGATTATGGACGGCAACGCCATCGCCTTCATGACCGAGCGCGACGGCATGCGCAACCACGCTTCGTGGGGCTCGCAGATGGACGTCTACTTCGTCTTCCTCAATCAGGAGGCCTACGACCGCTTCCGCATGAGCAAGGAAGAGCGCGAAATTTACGACGCCAAAATCAAGGAAGAGAAGAAAAAGGCCGACAGCAAGGAGGCTAAGGACAAGAAAGATAAGAAGGACAAGAAGAACGACAAGGCAGGCGACGATGTCGAGCCTATAAAGGTCGAGCTTGAAGGAATCTCCGACCGTCAGATGCGCATCACTCCCATGTCAACCGACCTGCGCGACGCAATCGTCGACAAGGAAGGCAAGACTCTCTACTACATGTCGTCGGCCGACACCGGCCTCTTCGTCTGGAAGCTCGACCTCGAGGAAGGCGACCTGTCGATGGAGCGCCGTCACTCCGACCCGTCGGCTTACTTCGACATCACTCCCGACGGAAAGAACATCTTCCTCCTCGGCTCGACCCTCAACAAGTTCGGCTCGAAGGTGAAGCCCATCAGCTTCCGCGCCGAGAAGACCCTCGACCCCGCCGCCGAGCGCGCATATATGTTCGACAATATCGAGCGTGAGGAGCGCGAGCGATTCTACACCGCCGACATGCACGGTGTCGACTGGCCCTCGATGAGCGCCGACTACCGCAAGTTCCTCCCCCACATCAACAACAACTACGACTTCGCCGAACTCGTCAGCGAGTGGCTCGGCGAGCTCAACGTCAGCCACACCGGCGGTCGCTTCTACGGCACATCCGGAACTGACGCCCCCGAGCGCACCGCCGCTCTCGGCGCCCTCTATGACCTGACATATACCGGCAAAGGTGCCCGCATCGCCGAAGTGATTGCGAAGAGTCCTCTCGCCGCAGTGTCGCCCGCAGTGCGTCCCGGCGCTGTCGTCGAGAAAATCAACGGCCGCGAAGTCACTGCCGAAATGCCTGTCGACCGCCTGCTGACCGATGCCGCCGGCAAGCGCACCCTCGTCACTGTCAAGGATGCCGACGGCAGCCGCCGCGACATAGTGCTGCGCCCGATTACGGCTTCGCGTCAGTCCGGTCTGCTCTATGACCGCTGGGTCAAGCAGCGCGAGCACGACGTCGACAGCCTCTCCAACGGCCGCCTCGGATACGTCCACATCTCGTCGATGGACGACGAGTCGTTCCGCCGCGTCTACTCCAACCTTCTCGGCAAGTTCAACGACCGCGAGGGTGTCGTCATCGACATCCGCTGGAATGGCGGCGGCCGTCTGCACGAGGATATCGAAGTGCTGCTCAGCGGCGAGAAGTATTTCACACAGGAGATACGCGGCGAGGCAACCTGCGACATGCCCTCGCGCCGCTGGAACAAGCCTTCGATCATGCTTATGAGCGAGGCCTGCTACTCCAACGCCCACGGCACCCCCTGGGTCTACAAGCACCGCGGCCTCGGCAAGCTTGTCGGCATGCCCGTCCCCGGCACCATGACATCGGTCAACTGGGTTACGATGCAGGATCCGTCGCTCGTCTACGGCATTCCCGTCGTCGGCTATCGCCTGGCCGACGGTTCAGTGCTTGAGAACCAGCAGCTCGAGCCTGACGTAAAGGTTGCAAACAACCCCGCCGATATCGTGCGCGGTATCGACACACAGCTCCGCACAGCCGTAGAGACACTCCTGAAAGAACTCAAATAACCATCTCCGTCAGCGCCCGATATGAAAATAATCGCCGAAAGCAGCAGTACACGCACCGAATGGGCTCTTGTCGACGGTCGTGAAATAGTGGAACACGCCTTCACGACCGGCATCAACCCCTTCTTTCAGACCCGTCGCGAAATCTCGCACAGCATCCGTCTCGAGCTTCCCGAAGCTTTTTTCAAGAGGCGGTGGGATCACGTCTACTTCTACGGCGCCGGCTGTGCAAATACCGAGAAGTGCAAGGTTATGGAGTCGTCGCTGGTGGCTCAGTTCAAGACCCCGGTGACTGTCGAGAGCGACCTGCTCGGCGCTGCCCGAGGCCTGCTTGTGCGTGAGTCCGGCCTTGCGTGCATCCTCGGCACCGGCTCCAACTCCTGCCTCTACAACGGCCACGAGATTGTCAAGACGGTGGCTCCGCTGGGCTTCATCCTTGGCGACGAGGGCTCTGGCGCCTATATGGGCAAGCGCCTCATCGCCGACATGCTCAAAGGCATAGCGCCCGCCGACCTCACATCGTCGTTCTACGAGACATTCATGGTGTCGCCCAACGTGCTGCTCGACGACGTGTACACCAACACGCTGCCGTCGCGCACGCTGTCGCGCTACTCGGCCTTCCTCTCCGAGCATCTCGACAATGACTATTGCCGCGGTATCGTCTACAGCTCGTTCATCCACTTCTTCGAGCGCAACATACGCGCCTACGACTACGCCGACCAGCCTATAAGCTTTGTAGGCTCGACCTGCGTGCTCTATAAGGACATCCTGCTCGAGGCTGCCGCCGACTTCGGCGTCCGTATCGCCAAAATAATCCGCTACTCGATGCCCGGCCTGGTAGAGTACCATGCCACGGAAGAGAGCTGAACCGCGGCGGAGATATACTAACACAGCGGGCGGCTGCATCGTGCAGCCGCCCGCTGTGTTATTGATGAGTCAGTCTGTCAGAAGCGTATGCCTGTCGAGATGACGATGTTGTTGTAGGTGTTGGTGAGTGATGCCGAAGGTGCTGCGGGCGAGCCTTCGAAGCCTGTGAAGGCGCGGTAGGTGCCTGTCTGACGGGTGTGCAGGTAAGCGAGGTCGATATACCATGCGCGGTAGCGGTAGCCGAGACCGACAGAGATGTTCTGAGTGTCATTGTAGAACGCATACGAGGGGTCGGTGCCCGCAGTGCTGATGTATATCGAGTTGTCCATAGCCTTCTGTCCGACGGCCGACGACTGGTAGTTGTAACCTGCGCGGAGGCTAAGGTTGGGGAGCAGACGGTACTCGGCGCCGATACGGAATATGTTGGCGGCCTTGTAGTAGTCCTTGATGTCCTGGTTGCCGGCGGTGTCCTCGACATACTCCGAGCCGAATCGGCCGTAGGTGTTGTACTTCATCTTCATGTCGTTGTATGCCACGCGCTCGTAGTCGGCACTGAGTATGGCCTTGCTGCCGAGCACTACCGACGCGCCGATCATGAATCGCCACGGCGAGTTCAGGCGGCTGCTGTAGTCATAGTCGGGGGTGTCTTTGTTGCCGCTGTTGGTGGCGGTGCTGCCGTCGGGGGTGTAGTTGTAGTCCACGACACCGTAGCCGTTATGCGACAGGTGCATCCATGTGGGGGTGTGGATGGCGGCGCCTATGCGCAGCATCTCGACGGGTCGTACGATAAGGCCGAATTTGAGATTGGCACCGCTTCCGCCGATCGACTTGTAGTTGTAGAGGTTGAAGCCAGCGTTGCCCGAAGTGAGCACATCGGCCGGCTCGTCGTAGACGAGTGCCGCCTCCATGCTCTCGCTGTAGTTTGTCTCGCGGGTGTACTGCATGTCTACGATGCCTACGCCGAGACCCCAGAAGACGACATCCGATACGTTGCCGGCGAAGTCGATGTTGTACTCGTCGGTGTATCCTCTCTCGCGCACATCGAACAAGGCGTCGCCATATGTGCCGAGATTCTTGTTGTAGAGGCCCGAGTAGCTCTCGTCGCTGCCGTCATTGCTGATCATGAACGATTTGAAGGCCAGTGTCGACAGCCAGTTGATGCTTGAGTCAAAGTAGGGGTCGTAGTTATCGCCGCCAAGCATGTCGGCCGAGTTGACGCCGTTGGTGAGATATGCGGCATAGTTCGAGAGCGATGTGGCCGGCGCGGGATTGACGTATCCTGACGACAGTCGATCCATGACAGCAAGGCGGTTGTAGCTCACGCCCCACTGGAATGAGCGTAGCGCTCCCGAGAGATTGCTGACGCCGACGTAGCCGAAGTTGTCAAACTTGGGCCGTGTCTCGCTGTGCTTGTCTATGCCGTCGTTGGTAGCAGCCTTGTATGAGCGGATGCCGATGTCGAAGGTGAGTCCGAGGTCGCTCGAGCGGTAGAGTCCGAGGCCTGCGGGGTTCTGGGTCATACAGGAGATGTCGCCGCCGAGCGATGTGAACGCTCCGCCCATTCCGACAAATCGTGCCGAGCCTCGCAGCTCGACCGGGGTGACGGTATATGCGTCGACGGCACTCTGCGCCCAAGCCGCCCCTGAAGCCAGGGCGGCGAGCGCTATAGTGGATAAAAGTTTCGGTTTCATGACAAACAGTTGAAAGTGAGGAGTTGGAATGCGTTGATATTCGTTAGGCTGTTATCTGCGGCCACGGTTTGCACCGCCGCCACCGCCTCTTGAGCCGCCTCCCATCGAACCGCGCGAGCCTCCGCCGTACGAGCCGCCGCTGTGGTAGTAGCTGCCGCCGCGCGACGAGTTGCTGCTACTGTTTGAGCGGTATGAAGGCGCAGAGTTGTTGCGGTTTGACGACGAGTTGTTGTTGCGGTACGAGTTGTTGGAGCCGCGCTGGCTGTTGTTCGACGGGCGCGATACGCCGTGGCTGTTGCCGTTGCTGCCGCTCGACGAGGGACGGTATGAGCCGCCGTTGTTGCCCGGACGGCTGTTGCCCGACGAGGGGTAGCCCATGTTGCCGGGGCGGCTTGAGCCGGTCGAGGGACGGCCGACATTGCCGGGACGGCTCGAGGGACGCGAGGTGCCGACGACAGGACGGTTGGGACGCGATGCGCCGGGCGACGATGATGCCCATCCGTGCGAGGGAGGGCGTACGCCGGGGTAATGTCCGGGGTGTCCGGGATGATGTCCGGGGTGGTGCGGAGGATGAGGTGCCCATCCGGGTCCCCAGCTCCACGAAGGTCCCCAGCCCCATCCCCACGAGGGACCGTACCAGGGGCTGCCCCATCCGAACGAGAGGTCAAACCAGGGGTCGAATCCCCAGCTCAGGCTCCATCCCGGACGCCAGTAGCTGTAGCCGAAAGGCGAGTACCAGGGGCTGTAGGGCGACCATACGGGTGTAGCCCATGAGTTGAAGTAGTAAGGCGAGGGGTCGTTGACGATGTAGATGTTGATGTCCTGCTGCGAGGGAGTGCTGTAGTAGTACTCCTTCAGCTCCTCGTCTTTAGACCCTGCCACGATGTCGGGGTTGTGATAGCGCTCTATGCGGCGGGTATACGAGAATTCGTCCTCGGGCAGAGTCGAGGCCGTCGACGTGTGGGCCGACGCGTTGCGGCGGTTGTAAGTGTCGACGTCCACGTTCAGCGGCGCCGAAGAACCTTCGGTATATGTCGAAGCGTCGGGGAGCACGGTCGTATAGTTCTGACTCTGCTGCTGAGCCAGGCGACGCAGCTCTTCCTGCTGTTTTTTCTTTTTCTCGGCTGCTTTCGAGGGTGAGTAGTAGAGATCATCGTAGAAGTCCTGCGCCATTGCAGCCTGAGGCACGATGAATGCCGCGGCAAGCAGGAGAGTAAGAGTTCGGGTGATCTTTTTCATCTTAGTAATCGTGTTGGAGTATTGTTCTTATTTTCACTTTAGACATCCGGCTGTGCCGAAGGTTTAGAGTCTTATGGCAAAAATAATATAAAAACGCCGGAAAAAGAATTTTGTGCAAGCTTTTTAAACATTTTTATAAACAGAGCCGCCGGCCGGCGCGTCGTCATGCACGTGCCGCCGGCGGTGATTCTGTGTCAGGCACGGGCCTCAGGCCTTGCTGTCCTCGATAGGTTTCATCTCGTAGGAGGCTATGGCGATTGTGAAGCCCCAGTAGATGAATGCGATCGATGTCAGGAACGATACCATCAGCATGTCGCTCACGAATCCGGCCTCAAGGAAGAAGAATCCGATAAGGCACAGCAGGATGCCGTTGATGATGCCGAGCCACCAGTAGCGGACGCGGCGTCCGACTGCGGCTCCGATAAATGCCTCTATGCCCCAGAAGATGAAGATGATGGCAAGGAAGTAGGGGAAGACCATCTCCGACAGGATGATGCTGCGCACAAGCATGAAGCCTATGAACATGTCGATGACGCCGCCGGCAATCCACCATCCCCATCCGCGGGCGCGGTGCGGACCTGAAGCGACGCAGAGCTGTACGATGCCGGCAAGGATAAGAAGCCAGCCGAATATCTGTGATGCCACGGCATAGCCTGCCTGGGGCCAGAACCAGTATGCGAAACCGCCCAGCACGAGAAGTATGCCGACAACAAGAACCAGCCACCACAGGCGGGTGGTGCCTAAGTAGTTTACATTAATGTGTTTCATAGTTGAAGAAGTTAAAACGTTTTGTTGTATGTCAATTGCTTTTATGATATTATAACAATCGCATAAACGCTATAGTTCAAACATCTCCGACTATGAAACAGCGTCATCTGCGGCGACGTCCGGGAGCCTGGTGGGGCGGCCTGTCGCCGAAGAGTTTTGCAATCAGGTCGGGGCGTCCCATGCGTCGCAGCTCGGTGTTTATCCTGCTTCGGTATGCGGGGTCGTACCAGAAGAAGAACATTCGCTGCCGCAGCTTGTCGTCGGCGCCTGTGGCGGTGTATACTTCGCGGCCGGTGTAGGGGTGGATGCCGGTGTAGTATATCTCGGTGGCGAGAGTCATCGGCGTGGGCGTGAAGTCCTGCACCTGCTCGAGGCGGAAGTCGAGCTTCTTTGTCTCGACGGCGAGTGCTGCCATGTCGACTTCGCGGCAGCCGGGGTGCGACGATATGAAGTATGGTATGAGCTGCTGTCGCAGGCCACTGCGCGCATTGACGCTGTCGAAGAGCTTCTTGAACTCGCGGAATAGCGAGAACGAAGGCTTGCGCATCACATCGAGGACGTCGTCGGATGTGTGCTCGGGCGCCACCTTGAGGCGTCCTGACACGTGGGTGGTAATCAGCTCCTCGTTGTAGCGGCGGTTGACGCGGTCGGTGGCGGCATTGCCGGTGGGGTGCATCGACAGGTCGTAGCGCACGCCCGAGCCTATGAACGACTTCTTGACGCCGGGCAGGCTGTCGACGCTGTGGTAGATGTCGAGCAGCGCGCTGTGGTCGGTGTCGAGGTTGCGGCACGGCGACGGATGCAGGCACGAGGGGCGCAGGCAGCGTGCACACATCGTGCGGTCGCGTCCGCCCATGGCGTACATGTTGGCCGACGGGCCGCCGAGGTCGCTGATGTATCCCTTGAAGTCGGGCATGTGTGTCACCTGACGTGCCTCGCGCATAATCGACTCCTTGGAGCGCGATGCTATGAACTTGCCCTGATGCGCCGAGATGGTGCAGAAGGCGCAGCCGCCGAAGCATCCGCGGTGGAGGTTGATCGAGTGGCGTATCATCTCGTAGGCGGGTATGACCTTGCCTTTGTACCGCGGGTGCGGCAGGCGGGTGTAGGGCAGGTCGAAGGATGCGTCAATCTCGCCCTGTGTCATGGCCGGGAGCATAGGGTTGACCTTCACGGCCTTGCCTGCTGTCTCCTGCCACAGGGTGGCGCCTCCGCCGAGGCGGTTGCTCTGCTGCTCGATATGCTTGAAGTTGGCCGCCTGTGCGCGCTTGTCGGCCAGGCATGTGGCGAAGGAGCTGAGGACGATGTTGTCGTCGTCGGGCTGCGGTATCTCGTCGGCCGGACGTATGACGACGGTCTGCGGCAGGTCGCGGATGTCGCCTATTCTCTCGCCGGCGTCGAGCCTGCGGGCAAGCTCGGTGACGGTCTTCTCGCCCATGCCGTACATCAGCAGGTCGAGCGGCGCCTCGGATATAATCGACGGTCTGAGCCTGTCCTGCCAGTAGTCGTAGTGCGACAGACGTCGCAGCGAAGCCTCGATGCCTCCGGCGACAATGACAGCGTCGGGGTAGAGCTCGCGCAGTATCTTCGAGTATACGATAGTGGGGTAGTCGGGGCGTGCGCCGTGGCGGCCTCCCGGGGTGTAGGCGTCGTCGGAGCGACGGCGGCGGTTGGCAGTGTAGTGGTTGACCATAGAGTCCATAGCTCCGGCACTGATGCCGAAGAACAGCCTCGGCATGCCGAACTTGCGGAAGTCGCGCAGGTCATCCTGCCAGTTGGGCTGCGGCACTATCGCCACTCTGTATCCTGCCGCCTGCAGCGTGCGGCCTATGACGGCGGCGCCGAACGCGGGGTGGTCGACATATGCGTCGCCCGAAAAAATCACCACATCCACACTGTCCCAGCCGAGAGCCTTCATCTCCTTGACCGATGTGGGCAGCCAGTCGGTCGGCCTGAGCCTGCTATAGTCTATATCGTCCTGTTTCATTTGTCACGCATGCTTTCGAGCTTCAGCTCCATCTTGATAATCTCGTCGCGCAGCCGTGCTGCAGTCATGAATTCCATCTCTTTTGCGGCCTTCACCATGTCGGCGCGCATGCGGTTTATCGACCGCTGCAGCTCGTCGGCGTTCATGTATGCTATCACGGGGTCGGCCGCAATGTCGACCGAAGTCGAGTATTCCTCGGCATAGGGTATCGCCGCCTTGCCGCGAGCTTTCTGCTTTTTGTCGCGGGCGTTGAGCTGGCGGGAGTGACCCTTTGCGGTCACTTCGTCGGCGACTTCCTCGCGCTCGAGTCCGACGATGGCGTTACGGGCCTTGACAATAGCCTGCGGCGTTATGCCGTGCTCCTGGTTGTAGGCGAGCTGTATCGCGCGCCTGCGCTCGGTCTCGTCGATGGTGAGCTGCATCGAGTCGGTGATTTTGTCGGCGTACATTATCACTTCGCCGTTGAGGTTTCGGGCGGCACGACCGACAGTCTGTGTCAGCGAGCGGTGGCTGCGCAGGAATCCCTCCTTGTCGGCGTCGAGTATCGCCACGAGCGACACTTCGGGCAGGTCGAGACCCTCACGGAGCAGGTTGACGCCGATGAGCACGTCGTATTCGCCCGCGCGGAGTCCGTCGAGAATCTTTATGCGGTCGAGGGTGTCGACGTCCGAGTGGATGTATGCCGTCTTTATCTTGAGCTTGAGGAAGTAGTCGTTTAGCTCCTCGGCCATGCGCTTTGTCAGCGTCGTGACGAGGGTACGCTCGTCGCGCTCGATGCGCTTCTGTATCTCCTCGAGCAGGTCGTCGATCTGATTTGCCGACGGGCGCACTCTGATGAGCGGGTCGAGCAGTCCGGTGGGGCGTATCACCTGCTCCACCACGACGCCCTCGCAGCGCTCGAGCTCGTAGTCGGCCGGAGTGGCGCTGACATATACTATCTGGTGTGTCATGCTCTCGAACTCCTCGAATTTCAGCGGTCTGTTGTCGAGAGCCGCCGGCAGCCTGAAGCCGTACTCGACAAGGTTCTCCTTGCGCGAGCGGTCGCCGCCGTACATGGCACGTATCTGCGGCACCGTCACATGGCTCTCGTCGATAATCGTGAGGAAATCTTTGGGGAAGTAGTCGAGCAGACAGAAAGGCCGCTCGCCCTCGTTGCGGCCGTCGAAGTACCGCGAGTAGTTCTCGATGCCGGTGCAGTATCCGAGCTCCTTTATCATCTCGACGTCGTAGGTGACGCGCTCCTCGATTCGCTGCGCCTCTATCCCCCTTGCCTCGTTGTTGAAGAACTCCACCTGGCGTCCGAGGTCAAGCTGTATCTGCGCCACGGCGGCGGCCTGTCGAGCCGGCGAGGTGACGAAGAGGTTGGCCGGGTAGATGTTGAAACTCTCGTGTGTGCCCAGGTGGGTGTTGTCCTCGGGGTGCATTGTCACGACCGACTCCACTTCGTCGCCCCAGAACACCACCCTGACGACAATATCCTCATATGCGAGGCGTATGTCGACGGTGTCGCCCTTGACGCGGAAGTTGCCGCTGCGGAAGTCGACTTCGTTGCGGCTGTAGAGAGCGTTGACGAGCTTGCGCAGGAAGTTGTTACGGCTTATTTTCATGCCCTTTTTCACCGTGAGGACGTTCTCGTTGAAGTCCGTCGGGTTGCCCATGCCGTACAGACACGACACCGAGGACACCACCACGACGTCGCGCCGTCCCGACAGCAGAGCCGACACCGTGGCGAGTCGCAGACGCTCAATCTCGTCGTTGATCATAAGGTCTTTTTCGATGTACTTGTCGACCGACGGGATGTATGCCTCGGGCTGGTAGTAGTCGTAGTAGGACACGAAATACTGCACGGCGTTGTCGGGGAAGAACTGCTTGAACTCGCTGTATAGCTGGGCGGCAAGCGTCTTGTTGTGGCTGAGGATGAGAGTCGGGCGGTGCACTTCGTTGATGAGGTTGGCCATCGTGAAAGTCTTGCCCGAGCCTGTCACGCCAAGGAGCACCTGCGCGTCGCGGCCTTCGTTGACGCCCTCGACGAGCTGACGTATGGCCTGCGGCTGGTCGCCGGTGGGACTGTATTGTGAGCTTAGCTTGAATTCCATGTGAAAGAGGAGCTTGATTTAACTTGCAAAAATACACAAAATCCGCCATACTGCAAGGGGAAGGCTTCGTCGAAGGACGTTAAAAAAGCCTGCCGGGAGTGGGCCGGCAGGCTTGTCAGTTGGTGTGCGTCTGTCTATTTCTTTGTCCGGAGATACTCCTGGTGGTATTCTTCGAGGATGGCACGCACCTGCTTGCCTATGGTGACGTATGCTTCGCGCTCGAGGTTTGCCTCCGACGTGCGGATGCTCCAGTCGGGGCCGTCGAAGCCCGAGCCGTTGAGCACGACGATGCCTTTCTCGACAGCAAGGCGCATTGTCACGTCGAGCGGGTGGTGAGCCGTAGGCAGCCATGCCGCGAAGTCCTCGCCGTAGAACTTCTTCGCCCACACCATCATGTCGATTTCGCTGTAGTAGCCCACGCGAAGGCGGTCGGGCACGACGGTGAAGCCGGTGTTTTCCCACAGGGCCGACAGTCGGTCGTGAATCATGGCCTGCATCTTGCCTTTGTAGACGTCCTCGGTGTCGAGGAGGCACTTCAGGGCGAAGAGGCTCATCATGATCTGCTGCGGTGTCGACAGTCCTGCCGTGTGGTTGAGGGCTACGGCGCGGCTGTCGGCCACCATGCGGTCGATGAACTTCAGGGCGGGCACGTCGAGCGTGAGCGAGCCGTAGCGTCTCTCGAGGTCGTCGCGCTCGGCCTGCGGCAGTTCTTTGATAAGGCGGTCCATGATGTTGTCTTTGTGGGCGGCCACGACGGCGAGTCGCCAGCCCGTGGCTCCGAAGTACTTCGAGAAGGAGTACACGCACAGAGTGTTGGCGGGCAGGGTGTACATCAGCGATTTGAAGTCCTCGGCGAAGGTGCCGTAGACGTCGTCGGTGACGACGATCAGGTTGGGGTTGTCCTTCCTGACGATGTCGACGAAGCGGTCGAGATTCTCGTCGGAGAGGCGGTACGACGGCGGGTTTGAGGGGTTGATGAGACAGACGAGTTTTACCGCCGGGTCGCGCAGCTTGTCAAGCTCCGAGTCGGGGTACTGCCAGTAGTGGTATCCGTCGGCCTCGACCTTGTTGGCGCTTACGGTCACGACATCGAAGGCGTAGCGGTCAAGCTGCGGAATCTCGATATAGGGCGTGAAAAGCGGTGCCATAAGAGCTATCTTGTCGCCTCTCTTCACAAGGTGGTTGGCCTGCAGCGAGTCGAAGACGTAGCACATTGCGGCGGTGCCGCCTTCTGTGGCGAAGAGGTCATAGTCGCGGCCGCCTCCCTCGGCGCGGTTGCCCATCTCCTGAGCGAGATAGGGTCGGATAATCTGCTCGGTGTAGTTGAGGATGCGCGGTGGTGTGGGGTAGTGGTCGCCGGTGATGCCGTCGGCCCACTCGAGGATCAGCTCGTCGCGGTCGGCCTTGAGTCGGTCGACCACGTAGCGGTATCCTTCCTTGAGGAGTGACGAGCCCTCGGTCACGGGCTGTTTGGCCAGAAAAGCCTCGAAGCGGTCGGCGATGCCTTTCTTGGAGGGACTTCCGGCGATGCCCGGAGCCTCGCTGTGCACGCGCCGGCACTCGTCGAGGGCGAAGTAGCCGAGCAGCAGGAATGCCTCGCGGGCATCCGACGCAGTCCAGTTGGGGTTGCCTCTGCCGGCATTGAGATATGTGGCGCAAGACTTGCGCGAGTCTTCCTGAGCAAGGCGTATAAGCTCGTTTTTGATTTCGAACGGACTCATCTGGCTGAGTTTCTGTTCGTAGTCGCGGCTAAGGGGATTGTCCATTTTTCTTTTGGTTATGATTTGTGTGTTACTTTATTATGTAGCGGCGGGGCGGCTAAGCGCATATCAGCGTTATGGCCACACCCATAAGTATAAGCACGGTGTTGCCGATGGCATAGGTGATCGTGTAGCCCAGTGCCGGGATTGACGAGCCTATGGTGTCCTGGATGGCGCCGAGCGACGCTGTCGTCACTCGCGAGCCTGCCACACAGCCGAGATTGACGGCGGGGTGGAACTTGAATATCCTGGCACCCATCCATATGCCGATGATGAGCGGCAGCGACGTGGCGATAATGCCTGCCACGAAGAGCATCCAGCCGGCCTCTCTGATGCCGCTGACGAAGGTCGGCGCGGAGGTGATGCCGATGACGGCGATAAACATGTTCAGGCCGAGGTTGTTGAGCAGCCATACCGACGAGTCGGGTATACGGCCGAAGGTCGGGTGCTTGGAGCGCAGCCATCCCATGACGAGGCCTGCAATCAGTGCGCCTCCCGAGGTGCTGAGGCTGACGGGTATGCCGCCGAGATGTATCGTAATGGCACCGATGAGGGCGCCGATGAATATGCCGAGGCCGACGAATACCATGTCGGTCGATTTGGTTGGGCGGTCGGCATAGCCTATGGCCTTGGCCGCCGCGTCCACTTCGTTCTTGAGGCCTGCGATGGTGACAAGGTCGCCGCAGATAAGCTCCGTCTTGCTGAGCACGGGGATGCTCTGTCCGCCCCTCGAGAGCGACGCGATGGCCACACCCTGCATGGCAGGCAGCCGTCGGAGGTCGTCGACAGTCCGGTGGCTGATGTCTTTGTTGGCTATCATCACCGGAATCTTTTCGACGGCAAACGAAAGCAGCTCGGCGTCAGCCACTTCGGGGCCTATCCACGACTCGTCCTGAATGACAAACTCGCGCCGTCCGCTCAGCACTATTTCGTCGCCTTTGGAGATTGTGGTCGAGCCTGCGGGAGAGTCGATAATCTTCCCGCCCTGCCGTACTCTGTCGACGAATATGCGTCGGCCGAGCTTGACTATGTTCTCCTCTATTTCGTCGATGGTGCGTGGCGTGGCGAAGAAGTCGCTGTCGGCCCTGTAGGCGCGGAACACGACGGGGCGAAGAGCGTTGATGTATGCCGGGTCGCTTGTCACGGAGCTGTCGTTCATCTCCTTCTCGAGTTCGGCAGTCTGCTGTTTGACCTTCTTCAGCCCGCCGAGCATCGCCGGCCCTATGATAGAGAGGATGTATGCCGAGCCTATTGTGCCGAATATATATGTCACGGCGTAGCATACGGGGATGAGGTCCATCCAGTTCTGCTTGTCGGCCTGCGAGGCCGAGAGCGTGCGGATGGTGTCGTCGCCCACACCTATGACTGCCGAGATGGTCTGCGCTCCGGCAAAGAGTCCGGCCGCCTCGCCGGCGTTATATCCGAAGCACATGGCCACGCCAACCGTCACGGCGAAGCAGATGACGCACATCACCACGGCGAAAATGACCTGTTTTATGCCCGAGCCTTTCATGGCGCGGAAGAACTGCGGCCCCACCGAGTAGCCGATGGCGAAAAGGAAAAGAAGGAAGAACACTGATTTCACCGGGCCGGGGATGGGGATATCCATCTGTCCGACCAGAACGCCCACAAGTAGCACCGATGTGACGGTGCCGAGCGAGAATGTCTTGTACTTTAGTTTTCCGACCCAGAAACCGATGCCCAGCGTGAGGAAGATGGGTATCGAGGGATAATTTCGGAATGTCTCGAGTAACCAGTCCATAAATAAATAGTTGAAAGTTGGTTGAATAGGGGCTGAATCTTATACACATCACCGAGCCCACGACACGAAGGAGAATATCGTATGCCGAATAAGGCTTG
>JAICZO010000147.1 GCA_029057255.1 Muribaculaceae bacterium
GGCATAAGCGGTGCTCTCGACAACAACACCACCGTAAACGCCTCGGTAGTGACCGACAACGGCCGGCTCGGTCTCTTCATCTACGGCCAGAACCGCAGCCGCGACGCATACGACCATGACGGCGACGGCTTCTCGGAAATAGCCGAACTGAAGACTCAGACCCTCGGCCTGCGCACCACGATGCGCCCGCGCGACAACAACCGCCTCACTCTCGAGTACCACGGCACACACGAGTACCGCCGCGGAGGCGACAACCTCGACAAACCCGCCCACGAGGCCTGGATAGCTGAGCAGGTGGAGCACAACATACACTCGGGCGAGGCTTCGTTCGACCTGTGGTCGACAAGCCGCAACGACCACCTCAACGTCTTCGCCGCCATGCAGAACATCAAGCGCAAGAGCTACTACGGCAGCGAACAGGACCCCAACGCATACGGCCGCACACACGACCTCGTAGTCACCTCGGGAGCACAGTGGACACACAGCTTCGAGAAACTGTGGTTCATGCCCGCCGAACTCATCGCCGGCCTCGAGTACAACTACAACTATCTCAACGACGTCACCATAGGCTACGGCCACGACATGACACAGAAAGTCAACATCTTCTCGGGATACCTGCAGAACGAGTGGCGCGACGGCCGCTGGGGATTCCTCATCGGCGCACGCGTCGACAAAAACTCGGTTATAAGCCACCCCATCGTCTCGCCCCGCGTCAACATACGCTACAACCCCTCCGACAAAGTCAACCTGCGACTCTCCTACTCCACCGGCTTCCGCTCGCCCCAGGCATATGAAGAAGACTTCCACGTGGCCATCGTCGGCGGCGAGCGCCTCGTCACGGTCCTCGCCCCCGGCCTGAAGCAGGAAAGCAGCAACAGCATCAGCGCCTCGGCCGACATCTACCGCCGCTTCGGCCCCGTGCAGGCCAACTTCATGGCAGAGGCATTCTTCACCGACCTGAGCGACGTCTTCGCCCTCCGACTCCTGCCCGAGCCAGACGCCGAAGGCAACGCCGTGCTCGAGCGCTACAACGGCGGAGGCGCACGCGTCATCGGCGGCAACGTCGAAGTCAAGCTGTCGTACGACCGCTGGCAGCTGCAGGGCGGCCTCACATACCAGAGCAGCCGCTACAAGCAGCCCGAGTACTGGAGCGACAACCCCGACGTGGCGCCCACAAAGAAGATGTTCCGCACCCCCGACCTCTACGGATTTGTGACCCTCACATGCGGCATCACGAAAAAACTCAACGCAGCATTCACCGGCACATATACCGGTCCGATGCTCGTCCAGCACCTCGAAGGCTCGGGCACACCGCTCGACGTCGCCGTCACCACACCCCGCTTCTTCGACGCCGGCATCAAGCTCACCTACTGCATCCCCGTCTTCCGCAATGCAGAGATAGAGCCGTCGATAGGCATCACCAACATCTTCAACAGCTACCAGAGAGACTTCGACAAAGGCTACCTGCGCGACAGCGGTTACATCTACGGTCCCTCGGCGCCCCGGAGCATCAACGCCTCAATAAAACTGCACTTATAGCAATTTGTCACATTTTATTATAGGAATATCAAATATTCTGTTTACCTTTGCAGGGTCGCGGCACATTCACCGCGGCCCTGTACCTTAAAAACACGAAGCAATCACAATTTTCAATCAAAACATCCTGTTGGAGAAAACCAATGTAAAGACACTCGATAAGGTCGTTGTGCGTTTCTCGGGCGATTCCGGCGACGGCATGCAGCTCGCCGGCAACATCTTTACCAACGTGTCTGCTGGCCTCGGCAACCAGGTTTCTACATTTCCCGACTATCCCGCGGAAATACGTGCGCCTCAGGGCTCTCTCTCAGGCGTCTCAGGCTTTCAGGTAAGCGTCGGCACCGGCGTCCACACACCCGGCGACACATGCGACGTGCTTCTTGCGATGAATGCGGCAGCTCTGAAAACCAACCACAAGTTCCTCAAGCCCGGCGGCGTCATCATCGTCGACATTGACTCTTTCAAGGAGTCGGATCTCCGCAAGGCTCAGTTTGACACTGACAGCCCCTTCGAGGAGCTCGGAATCAAGGCCCAGGTAGTCGAAGTGCCGGTCACTACTATGACCAAAGCAGCTCTGGCCGACAGCGGCCTCGACAACAAGAGCATCCTCAAGTGCCGCAACATCTTCGCGCTCGGCCTTGTATGCTGGCTCTTCGACCGCCCCCTCGAAAGCGCCCTGCGCCATCTCCATAACAAATTCGCTAAGAAACCCGCAGTCTACGAGGCCAACGCCAAAGTGCTCCAGGCCGGCTACGACTACGGTCACAATATCCACGCCTCGGTGAGCACATACCGCATCGAGACCGAAGATCCCCGTCCCGGCGTGTACACCGACATCAACGGCAACACCGCCACTGCATGGGGTCTGATAATGGCGTCAGAGAAATGCGGACGCCCCCTCTTCCTCGGCTCGTATCCCATCACCCCGGCTACCGACATTCTCCACGAGCTCGCAAAGCGTAAAGACCTCGGCGTCAAGGCTTGCCAGATGGAGGACGAAATAGCAGGCGTATGCTCGGCAATAGGCGCGGCATTCGCCGGCAACCTCGCCGTGACTTCAACATCGGGTCCCGGCCTCGCGCTCAAGAGCGAAGGCATAGGCCTCGCCGTGATGGCAGAGCTGCCTCTCGTTGTCATCGACGTACAGCGTGGCGGCCCCTCGACAGGCCTCCCCACCAAGACCGAGCAGACCGACCTCATGCAGGCTCTCTACGGCCGCAACGGCGAGTCGCCCGTGGCTGTCGTTGCTCCGGCATCGCCCACCGACTGCTTCACGATGGCATTCGAGGCTTGCCGCATCGCTGTCGAGCACAGCACCCCCGTCATCCTGCTCAGCGACGCCTTCATAGGCAACGGCTCTTCGGCATGGCGTGTGCCCACCGCCGACGAGTTCCCCGAGATAAAGACTCCCGACGTGCCTCAGGAACTGCTCGACGAGAAAC
>JAICZO010000148.1 GCA_029057255.1 Muribaculaceae bacterium
AAAATTACAGCGCTTTTTCTCCGCCACCAAATTTTTCGACGATTTTAACACTATTTTAACACTTCGGAGGCGAACAATTCCTCTTCACATATGTTATAGGAGGCCTTTCTCAGCGGGTTAACTCACTAATAGACAGAGGGTCGCCTCACGAAAGGCGACCCTCTGCAGGGAAATATGCTATTTTTGACTATTCTGCCGCAATTTTTTTGACAGTTCCATCGGAATAGCGGACGATATATATGCCGGCGACGGCGTCACGGATGTCGATGCGGCGGCCGTCGACGGTGAATGCCTCGACCGGAACGGCGCCCGCAGTCGGGTCGACAATGCCTGAAGCCTCCAGTGTGACGGGGTCGCTGTCGGGTCCTGCCCCATGCTCGCCATATATCGCGCGGACGGTGTATACGGCTTTGCCTTCGCATTCGCTGTCGACATAGAATGGCAGCGAAGTCTCGCCCAGACGGACACCGTCTCGATATACTTCATATCCTGTAACGCGCCAAGCGGGCACCGAGAGGTCGTTGAAGCGGATATCGTCGACAAACAGTGCGAAAGAACCGTCGCTGACACAGTTTATAGCGAAGTGGCGTGTGCCTGCGGGGAGGAAGTAGCGGTATTCGCGCCAGGTGCCGTCGAGTTCGACGTATGTATCGGTGAGCGGCTCGAAGTTGACCGGGTCGGTATCATCCGACGAGGCGAGGACGCGCATGCGCTCGGGCGCCACTCCGTCGGTGGTGAATGACCGTGCGTAGAACGATATCCACTGCTCTGCCCCGTTGAGTCGCGGCGAGATGAGCCAGTCGTTGTTGACATAATTGATGCCAGCGAGGGCTGCGAAGAGGCGCTTGCCCGAGTGAGCCTTGCCTTCGTCCCAGATGTCTATGCCGAGGAGGGCGACGTCAAGAACCTGGAATGCCTTGCGGGCGGTGGCGTTGGGATACTCGCCGGCGTCCTTATTAATATAGTACGTGAGGTCGTAGTCACCGTCGAACATCGACCACTCGCCGATGCCATCGATTGCCCATGCGGGATAAGACTCGACATCGTCGACCACTGACGCTCTCTTGGACGGCTCTTCCCACGAAAGGACGGCCGAACCGTCGTCGGCGCGCACGGCCGAGAGGTTTGCCGGACGAGGAACGACAGGCTCGACAGCGGTCAGAGCGACAGCCGCGGTGTTGTTGTCGGCCACCTTGTCGCCAAGAGCCTCGACGGTGAAGAGGAGTGCATGCTGTCCGACAGCCTCGGGAGTATAAGCGACGGTAAGAGCCTCAATCTTTCCGGCGGCGACCGACGAGATGACAGACGATGCCTTCTCGACGCCGTCGACCGTAAGTGTCACTTTCACGTCGGCAAGGTCCGACGAGCCTGCGTTGAGGACGCCGACGCGATAGTCGGCCTTGACACCTGCGGCGATGCGTGCGGGACCGTCGACAGAGTTCAGGGCGGCATCGGTCTCGGCGATGTCTGCTATGGCGACATTATCTATATATATGTCGGCGGCAGCATCGCCTGTACCGCGGAACGCCACTCTGACAACGCCGTCGGAGGCCGCGAGCGCCACCACGTGACGCACCCATCCGTCAGCATCACCTTCGGCACGGGCTATAGTGAGGGCGGGCGACACGAAGCCTGTGCCGCTGTCGACAAACACTTCCATCGAGCCATCGCCTTCAACCGAGGGCGAGTGATACATCCAGAATGTGAGAGCGGGAGTCGAAAGGCCGCTGATGTCGAACTTCGGCGAGTAGAACCACGATACCGTGCCTACGGGCTCGCCGACGCTGTGGAACGTCGCCAGACCGCGGTCGCCGCTCTGGTCGGCGGCAACGGGGGTGTAGCCCGACGTATCGAGAGTCCAGGCATAGCGCACGGCGTTGTCGGACTGTGCTATCCAGGGATAGTACAGCATATCGGCACCGGAGAAAGTCTCGGTGGCGGGAGTGCTGTAGGGCGTGCCGAAGAGAGTCAGCTCTGTCTGTGCATAGGTACCCTTGACATCGCCGCTGTAGGGTGTGACGAGATACCATATCGCATCCTGCGATGCCGAGGGCGATGTATATGACATGTCGGTGAAAGATGTCTCGGTGCAGGCCTCTGCCACGACGACGCCGTCGGAGCGGACGATGCGGTATGTCAGCGACGAAGCGTCGAACCAACCGCCGTTGGCACCCGTCGCGGGAGCTTCCCACGACAGTACGGGATGCCTGTCAGCCTCTACAAGGGTCAGATTGCCGACCTGACCGGGAGCGTCGACGCCGACATAGGCATCGACAGTCGCCGTTACGCTTGCGCCCACTTCATTCTCGACAACGACGCTGTAGGTATACAGCCCCGATGCAGGCAGATCGGTGTCCTCGGCTCGGAGACTCTGCCCCGGCTCGATGCCTTCGAGCACAGCCACAGGGGTGTCAAGGCCCGAGCGGCGCACTGTCGCCGACCGGAGAGACGTCAGAGCGCGGCCTTCGGTGTCGGTCGCCGGAGCCGTAAACGTGATGTCAGCTTTCAGGGTGCCGGCTGCTGCGGGCACCACTTTCAGGTCAGACACCACCGCGGGCACGCGGCTGTCGATAGGTTCGATGCGGATATTGTCGAGATACATACTCCACATTTTTGGAGCGCTGTAATTATGGAATCCGATGAAATAGTTGCCGTCGGCGGGCACCGTGAACGAAGTCTCGGCGGCCTGCTCCTTGGTGTTGTTGAAGCTCTCGTGAGCCGCCAGACGCGTTGTCATGGCCGCAGGCGAGGGCGAGGCGCCGAGCATTACTTCGAACGACTCGGAGTAGCGCTCGTTGAAAGCGCGGTAGCCATACTTTATCTTGTAAGTCTGCCCTGCCTTCATCGCCATCGGCGGAGTTATGAGCCAGTCGTCGCCGGCAAGATTCTCCTCGTGGTACTTATAGCGGGCAGCCTTGTCCGACTTGTCATACTCCCATGTCGAGCCGCCGTTGACGTTGACCACAGTCCATACGTCGAAGTCATCGGCAGTATCGAAGGTCTCGTCAAAGGGCAGCTGAAGCGCACCGGCGGCAGGACACTTGTTCGAGGCCACAGCCTCGGCGGCGCCCTTGCCATTATACGCCTTGACGGTGTAGTACAGCACCTTCCAAGTCGGGTCTATGCTGTTGTCGGTGAATGCCGTGCCCTCAAACGCATCGGCCACGACCTTGGCACCGGGGTAGCGGGTGACGGTATATCGGAGGGCGTCGGCGATGATAGCGCCGCCGTTGACACCTGATGCCGGAGCCTTCCACGTCAGCGATGCCTTGCCGCCGTCGACGGTGAGCGTCACGTCAGAGACAGGCGCGGGGATGTCCTCACCGGCCCACACACTGAGCTCGGCGCTCTCGCCGCGGGCGTTCTCGTCGGCCATCGTCACCTTGACGGTATTGTCGCCGTCGGCGAAGACGAGACCGGGCACCGTCACCTTGCTGCCCGGCACGATATCGGCCACGACAGTCTCGACGCCGTTGACGCTGACAAGCGCCATAAGGCTGCCCGAGAGGGGCGCGCCGCCGACGCTCTTGTCGGGTGCCGAGAACTCGAGCGTACCCGTCAGCGCGCCTGCATCAAAGGTCACCTTGAGGGCTACAGGCGCGGCAGGTGCCGTCGCCGGGGCGCTGTCGTCGGCGACGTACAGGCCGGCAAAGCAGGCATTGCCGTCAAAATTATACAGCAGGGTCGAGGTTCCGGTTGCGGGGTCAATCTCATAGAGACCCGACCAGCACTTTTTGTTGGCGCCGTAGCCGCTCTCCTGGTACACAGCGGCGAGCAGTCGGTCGTTGGCCTCGTCGTAACACATCGACGACACATGCCCGAGAGCATTGTTCGACACCGGCTCGAGCCCGGTCTTGCCGATACGGTCGACAGCACCGGTGCGCGGGTTGAAGGTGACGAGATAGTCGAACGCACCGAAGAGGCCGTATATCTTACCCTTGCCGTCGGCGGCGATGGCGAAGATGTCGCGCTCGTCGCGGTCGGCACTGTTGATGTCGGTAGCCTCCGCTGTTGTAAGTCCGAAGGAAGCGAAGCGCGAGAAGCTCTGGTTGTTCTCGTCATAGAAACCGCCGTAGACCTTCGCCGTAACAGGGTCATAGGTGAGGTCGGACGGCAGATTGACGAGGTCGATTTCCTGACGGCTGCTGTTGCTGCTCCAGGTGTTGGTCGAATACTGCACATAGAAGTACCCCTGCTGCGAGGCCTCGACGGCATAGAGCACATTGTCCTTGCGCACGGCAGCGGCCGTGTTCATCATCGCGGGGCTGCGGTGCTGACAGGTGACCGCTCCGCCCGGACGTGCCTCGAGCGAGTACACACCGGCGTCGGCGTCGCTTGTCCAGTTATCGTTGGATACCATTATGCCGTTGAGCACTACCGACGGCGGGGGTAGCTGGGGCTGCGCCGGGGCACGGCGCGCCGAAGCCGGCTCCAGTCCCGCTGCGGGGACCGAAGCCAGCGTCATGGCTGCTATTAATGTTAAAAACGTGTTTCTTATCATTTCACAACAAGTTTACGGACAGCGTTGCCTGCCTTGACAAGGTATACGCCCTTGGCTGCGGCAACACGGTAAGACTCAGAGTCGGAAGCTGCGAAGACGGTGATGCCTGCCGGAGTGGCGACTGTGACGTCGCGGCCTTCGGCACCGTCGATGCAGATGACACCGCCGTCGACATAGATGCTGACGGCTGCTGCGCCTGCATCCTCGACACCGCTCTCGCCCACCTGCACGTCGACGCTGACGCGCTTGCTCTCGCGCGAGCCGAAGAGGGCTGCCACGCCGTAGGTGTGGAGACCGTCCTCGACGGCAAGGTCGGTGAAGCTGCGCTCGGCAGCATCGACATCGCCGATGGCACGGCCGTCACAATAGACGCGGAAGCCGGAGAGTGTCGCGCCCTCGAGCGAGCATACAGCCTTGTACTTCAGGTCGTCGAGATAGAAGACGAAGCCGTCGGATGTCACATAGTGGATGGCGAAGTAGCGGGCCTCGGCAGGGAGGGTGTAGGAGAAGAGAGTCCAGTCCTTGGGAGCGTCGATTTCGCCGGTGAGGCTCACGAACGACGATGTCGAGGCATCGCCTGTCGAGTACATCACCTCAAACTTCTCGAGACCCCACTCGTAGTTGGCGGTCTTGGCCCAGAACGACACCTCGGTGCCCTTGTGGAGCTCGGGCGAGATGAGCCAGTCGTCGCTCTTTATGGGCTTGCCCTCGGCGTCACATGCCGCGAACGCCGCCAGCACCTGCGAGCCTGTCTTAGGAGTCCACTCCTCGAGCATGGGCGCTATGCCGAGCTGCACGGGGTTGAAGACCATGAACGCCATCGGGTCGCCGGCATTGGTGTAGTTGATGTCCTGGAAGGTGTAGGTGTATCCGCCGTCGGCGTCGACGAGCTTGTAGTCGCCTATATCCTCTATCGAGTAGGCGGCATATGTCTCGAACGAGTCGTTGACATGCAGCGCGTCAGCCTCGCCCCATTCGAGCAGGACATTGTTCTCGCCCTGGAGAGTGCCCTTGACGGTGCGTACCTGAGGCACGTCGGGCGAGAGAATCTCGGTGCGTATCACGCCCGAAGTGTTGTTGGCGGGGATATCGTCGTCGTCCCACATGATGACAGCCGAGTAAGCATATGTCTTGCCTTCCTCGTCGACAGTGGCGGGCACGGCGAAGTCGAATGTCATGTAGCTGCCCGAGTAGAGGGTCTTGACCGACTTCGAAGTCATGAACTCCTTGCCGTCGCGGAACAGGCTGACCGAAAATTCAGGAACAGCTTTGGTGCCCTGATTGAAGACGGTGAACTTGTACTTGGCCGACTTGCCGGGCTTGACACCCGAGGGGCCGGAGAATGTGTACGCGATGAGGTCATGCTCCACATTGTTCTCGAGGCCGACATAGTCCACATAGATATCGTTGCCGAAAGAGGCGATGCCGTGGAAGGAGAGCTGCACGTAGCCGAACTCCTTGAAGCGGCTCAGGTCATAGCGGTAGAGATACCAGCCGTAGTCGTAGTCGGCGTCGTCGACATAGATGGGCTGGTCAAGAGCCACATACGAGCCGTCGGGCAGACATACTTCGGGAATCATGCGGTCCTCGAAGGGCTCGGCGCCCTGGAGAGTGTCTTCGTCGGGGTTGTGATAGAATGCGAAGTAGAACGTGGGCACGTTCATGTCGTCGATGCGGAGCTTGGGCGAGACGAGTCGGCCTTCGTCGCCGACACGGCCGTTGGAGCATACAAATGCCGCGAGGCCTCCGTTTTGGTCGGCGTCATAGCAGCCGGGGTTAGTACCCTGCGACATGATGGTCCAGAGCTGGCTGTTGCCCTTGATGCGGTACATTGTCCAGGGGTCGGTCGAGAGAGCGGCGTCCTCGAAGCTCTCGAAGAACTCGCCCTGGTAGGGGTCGCCGAAGATGATGTGGTTCGACAGCGCATAGTCGCCCACGCCGGCTTCGCTCACGGGTTCGATCTGATAGTAGATGAAGTACTGGTGCTTTGTCGGGTCGAGCGACATGTCGACAAACTCGGTACCGGTGGCACGCGCGCTCATGATGACATTGTCGCTGCGGACGATGCGGTAGATAAGTTCGGAGGAATTGATATAACCGCCGTTCTGACCTGTTGTCGGAGCCTCCCATTTCAGCACGGGGTGTCCGTCTCTCTCTATCAGCTCCACATTCTGAGCCGCCGTGGGGATGTCATAGCCTATATATGCGGTAGCGAGTGCCTTCTCACCGGCGCCGTTGGCATTGAACGCCACTGCGCGGTAGGTGTTGAAGCCGTGCACAGGCTCGGTGTCGGTCCACGAGAGAGAGCTGCCGGGAGCGGGAGAGGAGAATGTATGTATGGCAGTGTTCTCGTTGCCGCGGTAAATCTCGATGCGGTCGAGAGCGGCGAGAGCCGAGCCGTCGGCGTTGGTCTCCGGAGCCTTGAGAGCGATGGTGGCAGTCAGGGCGCCACGGTCGCCGGGGGTGACTGTCATGTCGGCCACGGCGGCGGGAGCGTTGTTCTCGGGCACGATGTCGACTGTCACGTCATCAATGAAGAGATAGCCGGCCTTCTTTGCCGAAGTGACATGGAAGCCGATGTAGTAGTTGCCGGACGCGGTGGCGGTGAACTCGGCGGAGTATGTCTTGGCTTCCTTGCTGTTGTACGACGCCGCGGGCATGACGACAGTCTGAGCCGCCACAGTCGCCGCGGGGCCTGCCGTCACGGCCATAGTCTCGGCCGAGCTGCTGTTCCAGCTCTTGAAAGTGACGCGGTACTTCTTGCCGCTCTCGGCGGTATAGGGAGGCATGAAAATCCAGTCGTCGGCATTCTCGATGCTGAAGCCGTAGACAGCGCAGCCCTCGTCGGTCTTGGCGGCGGGAAAGTCGGGACCGTACATCCAGTAGCCCCACTTGTACTCCGTGTCGGCATCGCCGTTGGCGTCGATGGTGGTGCAGAGGTTGAACTCGTCGACGGTATCGAAGCTGAAAGTGACAGGGAGCTCGGAGCCGCTGCCGAAGAGAGCCTCGGCGGTTGCTGCCTCGACGCCCTCGCGGCCGTCGCAGTATGCAGTCACGGTGTAGTATACATTGGCTGCCTTGAAGCTGCCGCGGTCAGTGAACGAGCAGGAGCGTATACCCTTGGCCACTTCGGCGCCCTCGGGCTGGCGGACAACGGTGTATGTCAGTTTCGCCGGGTCGATGTAACCGCCGTTGCGGCCTGCTGCGGGAGCCGTCCACGAGATGACGGGCTCGCCGGCGCCGTTGGCCTCGAGGCGCAGGTTGCCGACAGCTTCGGGGCCGTCGATGCCGACATACCAGGAGTAGCCCGTGCGGGGGCCTTCGCCTGCCGCGTTGCCGACAGCCACCGAGTAGCCGTGCGTACCCTCGGCGAGAGTTATGTCAAGCGACACCTTCTGTCCGGGAGTCACGTCGAGCGTCGAGAAGTCAGCGCCGTCGACCGAGATTTCGGCCACGAGAGCACCGGTGAGCGCGGCGCCGCCGTAGTTGAGCGCGGGCACGGTGAAGGTGAGCTTGCCCGACAGCGAGGCGCCGTCGAAGACAGCAGTCTGGTCGGTCACCGCTGCCGGAGCGGCGTCAGCCACGACAGGCTCGGGGATATATATGCCGGTGAACTCCTCGTTGTTGGGGAAATTGCAGATAAGCTCCGCCTTGCCCGTGGCGACGTTCACTTCATAGAGGCCCGACTTGCCGTTGAGACCAGTCTCGGCCCAGTAGAGCTTGTCGGTGACGGGGTCGAAGGTCGCCGACTGCACATACTCGGGGTTGAGACCGGTGGCGCCTATCAGGGTGCACTCGGCCGTGGCCTTGTTGATGCGGTAGAGCGACGACTGGGCGCCCTTGGTGATGCCGTATAGCTCGCCTGCATTGTTGACGGCGATGGCTATGAAGCCCGGAGTCTGCGCTATGGGCGTCACGAATCCGGTGTAGTCGTCGACTGTGGATATTGCCGGGCGGAAGCGCTCGATAGCGCCCTCGGCAATGGTCTCTTTGATGTATGCGATGGCGAAGATGGTACCCGTCGTGGGGTCGTAGGCCATGTCGTGTGTTATCTGTGTCTGGTCGAAGGTGCCGGAGATGAACGACTGTGTCATCCTCGTGGTCTCGCCTGTGGCGACATCGACGGTGTTGAAAGTCGAGAAGGTATACCCCATCTCTTCGGTGTAGACGTACGAGTTATAGTAGTACTTGCCGTCGGCGTAGGTACCGCCGCCGTTGGCCAGATAGCCGCCCTCGAAATCGAGCTTCATCGTCACTGTCGGAGTGGCGGAGGCCGTGAACGAGTACAGGCCGTACTGCGCTCCGCTGCCCACCCAGGCGTCGGAGTATATTATCGAGCCGTAGAGCACGGTGCCGTCGCCGAGCACCCGCATGGGCGGTGTTGCCGTGTAGCTTTTAGCCACGGCCGAAGCGTCGTGGATGGGATTTACGGCACGGAGGCCACGCTGATATGTAGGAGCGAAGTTGCGGGGCTGCGCTATTTCAGCGCCGCTGCGCTCGATTGACAGCGCCACGGGGCGGTTGACGTCGCGTCGCGCCACTCTCTGCTGTGCAAAGGCGCCGGAAGCTACCGTCGCCGCGAGCATCAGTGATAATGTGATTCTTTTCAGCATACTGAATCTTCTATTGGTTATTACTGTAGTAATTTATTTGAGGTCACTAAAGCAGGAGCGCTGAACGCTGACCGTCGTGCGGTCACCGTCCAGCGCCCTGATATTAAAGCGCGAGTTTTATTGTCGTTGCCTTGCCGTCGGCGGCTATGCGGACGATGTAAACACCTGCGTTGAGGGTGCTGAGGTCACAGACACCTTCGGCGTCGCGCTCGGCTGCCACGAGTGCTCCGGCGAGATCATACACCGTCACATCGGCCTTGCCTGCGAAGAGGAGCTTGCCGTCAACGAGTGTCTTGCCTTCGGCCACCACGCGGTCGAGACCGGTCTCGATGCGCTCTGCCAGTGTGAAGGCCACCTTTGTGACGCGTGTGTCGCACCTGGTGTTGGCGTACAGCGATATTGAGTTGACACCGGGAGCAAGCTTGATTGAGCGTGCCTCGAGGTCGTTTTCGCCGGGCAGTTCAGGCTCGGCGGGTTCGGTTGTCTCGCCTTCGCCTGTCTCGTCGGACTGAACTTCGGGAGCGTCGCCGCCCTCTTCGCCGCCTTCCTCAACGGGGGGCACTACTTCGGGCTGCGCACCCATCACGTAGAACTCGGCCACGACTGCATTGTCGTCGTTTATAGCTGTCGTGGGCAGGACTACGGTACCGAGCTTGGAGAGCTTGTCGTAGTCGAGGCTGTTGCCGGCGTATACGTCGAACGAAGACTCCTGACTCCAGCCCATGTTGTGGCGTGCGGTCACTTCAATCTTGTAGATGCAGTTCTCCTCGACGTTGAGCTTGGGCGAAGTGGCCCAGTCGTTGGCGTTCTTCGACGACACTGTCACCGAGAGGCCGAAGCTCTTGGGTACCCATGTGATAGGGTCGCCCCCGATGTTGGTATCGTTGTCGACATTGTCGATGGTCCACTCGTCGAAGTTGTCGGCGTTGGCTTCATAGGGAGCCTCGAGACCGCCGCCGATCCATTCCGACTTGACTTCGACAGCATCTTCGGCGCTGCGGCCACCCTCGGTGTAGAGCTCTACCTTATAGAGGTGCGAGCCGGGAGTGTCGACGGTTGTGTCGGTGAAGCTCGACTGCTCGCCGGGGATGAGGCCGTCGGTCACAGAGCCGGCTTCCTCGCCGTCGCGGTAGATGATTGCCATGACGATGTCGCCCTCGGCGAGTTCTACGCCTGCGATGTTGGTAGCGGTGGGGTTGGTCCAGCTGACGGTAGCCTCGAGAGCCATGTCGGCGCCGGGAAGCACTGTCACGTCAGTGGCGAGGGCGGGGAGGATGGGGAGCGACTCGATGCTGAAGCTGTGAATCTTGGGGAGACAAGAGTCCGACAGTTTGGACTGATACTCGTCGGTGCCGAATACAAACTGATAGCTGCCTGCCTCGTCGACCTTGACAACGCTCGAGTATGCGACCTTGATAAGCTTTTCGGTTTTTCCCTTTGAGGGGGTGCCAACCCATGCCTTGCTGTCGGCGGTGAACTCACCGGCCTTGGCGAGGCCGTGCACGAAGTAGAAGGAGGTGTTCCAGGCTCCTGCCTCAAGCTCGAAGCTGATGGTATAGTAGCCGGGAGCAAGCTCGAAGTGGGGCGAAAGCAGATAGTCGTCCCAGTTCATGTAGGCGCCGACAGTATTGGCGGGCGACTGGAGAAGCATGTATTTTGCGTCTCTTACCCAGGTGCGGTCGTCGGCATTGGCGTCGACACCGCTCCAGATATCTGCGGTAGCGTCAGCCTTTGCAAAGTCGATGGCATAGGGCAGAGCCACTACGGGCGAGCCTATCCAGCCGGTGCTGACTGAGGGGTGCTCGGCTGCTGTCGCGCCGTCGGTGCCGACGGTGCGTACTGTCACGTCATAGCTGC
Organism: Muribaculaceae bacterium; assembly: GCA_029057255.1. Taxonomy (GTDB): domain Bacteria; phylum Bacteroidota; class Bacteroidia; order Bacteroidales; family Muribaculaceae; genus CAG-873. Next base: position 10,972 of record JAICZO010000148.1, read on the forward strand.
CTGCCTCGGCAACTTCGAGGGTGTAGGACGAAGTGCCGCCATCGAGAGTAGCGACAGGCTCGCCGCCGAGGAGTACTTCAATCTTATAGGCGTCGGCTGTCATGGGCACGCCTCCGAGGTCGACCGCGGGACATGTCCAGCTCAGCTCGGTCTTGAGCGAGAGGTCCTCGGCGGGCACTGAGGCAAGACCGGCGACGGGCGCGGGTATCATCGACGAGGCATCGACCTTGACAGAGCGGATATAGTAGTGCTGCACGATGCTGCGGGCCTCGACATGTGCGCGGAGGCCTACATAGTAGGTGCCGGCCTCGGGAGCGTAGAAGTAGAATGTATAGGGCTCTTCGTATTTAAGACGTGTGACAAGCGCGATGGGAGCGCGGAACTCCATGTCGGCGACGTCGGTCGAGCGGCCGACATATGCGTCCATACCGAAGGGCGATGTCGCCGTGTCGATATAGCCGTCGACGCTCACGCGGTAGTAGCCGGGAGCTGCCACGGCAACGGGAGGAGTAATCAGCCAGTCGTTCTCAAGAGCGTTGTAGGGGACGGTGAGATGCGCCGTGCCCTGGCTGTTGGCGGTGTCGAACTTCCATGTCTTGTCGGCGGCTACGGTCGAGCCTTCGCCCTGCAGATGCGTGAAGTTGTTGAACTCATCGGCGCTCGACACGGGGAACTCGGCGGGGATAGCAGCCGGCATCAGCGGGCCTGCATATGCCGTGGGGCCTACGCTGACAGCGGTGCTGACAACGCCTGCCACTGTGACAACGACGCTATAGCTGTGCTTGCCCGATGTAAGGCCGGTGGCCTCGGTATCGTCGAAGCTGACAGCGTCGCCTGCGAGAGTGGCGATGGGAGCATCGCCGCCGTCGCGGTATACTTCAACCTTCTCGACCTTCTGGTCCTCGGTGAAGTCTTCGCCGAAGACGCTCTGGGTAGGCAGAGTCCACGACAGGCTGATCTTGAGCTCGCGGTCGGGAGCTACAACTGCAGCGAGGCCGCTGACACCCTGCGGAGCAAAGACATTCTCCATCACGGCGAAGTCGCCCACGAAGGCATACCATTTGTTCTTGGGGCTTGTGAAATGATAGGACACATAGTAGTCGCCTGTCTTAGCGGGAGTATAAGAGATGTTATATTTCTTATAGTCGGTGTGCTTCTCGGTGTACTTGGCAAGCTCCACACCGGCGAGCATGGCGTCGACGTCCTTGCCTTCCGAGAGGCGCACGGTGACAGTCTCTGGGTCGGTGTGAGTCTTGTAGCCGTAGCAGATGACATACTCCTTGCCGGCCTCCATGTGGAGAGCGGGCGACACGAGCCAGTCGTCACCGTCATTCTTTGAATTATACTTGATACCTGCAGCGCAACCGTTGGCAAACGCGCTGGTGTTGGTCGAGCTGCTTTTGCCAGAATACGCCTTCCAAGTCTCGGAGTCGTTGTTGGCGTTTATAACCGTCCAAGCCTCGTCGAGAGCAGTCGCAGACACTGCGATGGGCGATGCGTAAGGCAGCTGCAGGCCAGCGCACTCATGGTCGCCGGGCTGCTCGGGATTTTCGGGTCCGGGGTTGACGGGATTCTCGTTTACAGTCTCCTCGATTTTGACGTCGGCGATGTAAATAATGGCAGGCTGATTACCTGCTACATGAAACGCGATATATGCGGGACCTGTATGTGTTGCAGTCAGCTTGACCGTCGTTTCGGTGTATGTGGTCGTAAGAGAAGTACCGGCCGAAAGCGACGGCGACCCCTTGGCTACATCAACATCATCAATAGGAGATGTGGGCGTAAGGCAGACATCAAATGTCTCTATATCCATCGCCGCACGGCTCTTGACATAGAACGTAACCGTATATTCATTGCCCAAGGTGGCAGCAAACTGCGGCGATATCAGCCAGTCGTCACTCGGGAAATTCGTATCTGAACTTCCAAGTCTCATAGCCTGATGCCCATTGTGCGTAAAAGAACCGCCGGAACAGCTCCATGACGCACTACTACCTTTGTCGCACTGCGACCAGCCGTCCTCGCTGACAGTGGCGGAGGGGCTTTCGGTAAACGAGCCGGACTCGTAGGGCAACGTCACGGCAGCCGACGCAGAAGCGGCGACAAGCAATGTCGAAGCGAATAAAGAGTAAAGCTTTTTCATATTTTGAATAGGTTTAGAAATGATTTTGCACTAAAGACGGCGACATAAAAGCGGGCAAAATGTCGCCTCCAACGCCGCAAAGTTAGCACAAATTTCTTTTTCTGCAATACATTTTTGGAAAAATGTTCGACTTTAATACAAACCACCCGCAAATTGCCTGAGCATTTCTCCTTTATTTTCATCAAAGAAGGCCCGATAGAACATTCACTGTTTTCTTTTTGCAAGCGATAACGCGTATTTGCTAAAAATTCACTAAATTTGTAGCAACTTTGCCAATACTCTACACAAATGACCGACAATAGCGACGACAAATACCTCGAAGAACACGACGAAAACATAACTGACGACATCCTCGAGAGCATCGAGGCCGACGAAAAGGAGCCTGAGCCCGAAGTCGACCGGCGCAAGCCATACACTGCTCCGGCCGATGTCGTGCGCCACCATCTCAGAGGAATGTATCAGACATGGTTCCTCGAGTATGCGTCATATGTTATCCTCGAGCGTGCCGTGCCTCACATCGACGACGGACTGAAACCCGTGCAGCGACGCATCCTGCACGCCATGAAGACTATCGACGACGAGCGCTTCAACAAGGTGGCCAACATCGTCGGTACGACTATGCAGTACCACCCGCACGGCGACGCATCCATCAAGGACGCCCTCGTGCAGCTCGGTCAGAAAGAACTGCTTGTGGAGACTCAGGGTAACTGGGGCAACATCCTGACAGGCTCGGCGGCCGCTGCGGCCCGTTATATCGAGGCGCGTCTGTCGCCCTTCGCCACCGAAGTGCTCTTCAACCCCAAGGTGACCGAGTGGACCATGAGCTACGACGGCCGCAAGCGTGAGCCGGTGACGCTCCCCACCAAGTTCCCCCTGCTGTTGGCACAGGGTGCCGAAGGCATCGCCGTGGGCCTGTCTTCGAAGATTCTGCCCCATAACTTCAACGAGATTCTCGACGCCGCCATCGCATGCGTCCGCGGCGAGGACTTCGAGCTGCTGCCCGACTTCATGACAGGCGGCCTTATCGACGTCAGCAGATACAACGACGGCCGCCGAGGCGGTGCCGTCAAGGTGCGCGCCAAGATAGAGAAAATCGACTCGCGCACGCTCAACATCACCGAGCTGCCCTTCGGCAAGACGTCCGAGGCGCTTATCGAGTCTATACTGAAAGCCTTCGAGCGCGGTCAGATAAAGATACGCAAGGTGGAGAACAACACCGCCGCCGAGGCATCGATTCTCGTCCACCTCATACCCGGCACATCGAGCGACAAGACCATCGACGCTCTCTATGCCTTCACCGACTGCGAAGTAAACATCTCGCCCAACTGCTGCGTCATCAGCGGGCAGAAGCCGCAGTTCCTCGGTGTCAGCGACGTGCTCCGGCACAGCGTCGACACCACCAGGCGCATCATCACAGCCGAGATAGAAGTAGTGCTCGGCGAAGACCGCGAGAAGCTGCTCTACGCTTCGCTCGAGAAGATTTTCATCGAGAACAGGATATACAAGGACAAGCAGTACGAAGAAGCCGCTTCGCTCGACGACGCCATAGCGCACATCGACAGCCGCCTCGAACCTTTCAAACCGTCGTTCATCAGAGAGATAACGCGCGACGACATCCTGCGCCTCCTCGAGATAAAGATGAAACGCATCCTGCGCTTCAACTCCGAAGAGGCCGACAAGGCCATCGCGGCTCTGCGACAGGCCATATCGGACAATCTCGACAAGCTCGAGCACATCGACGACGTCACCGTCGAGTGGTACGAGTATCTCAAGAAAAAATACGGCGCCGCATACCCCCGCCGCACACAGGTCCGCGGCTTCGACAACATCCAGGCCGCCACTGTGGCCGAAGCCAACGAGAAGCTGTACATCAACCGCGAGGAAGGCTTCATCGGCACCGGGCTGAAAAAAGACGAGTTTGTATGCAACTGCTCGTCGCTCGACGACATCATCATCTTCTACCGCGACGGTCACTACAAGATCGTCAAGGTGCAGGACAAGCTCTTCGTCGACAAGAACGTCATATACCTCAACGTCTACAAGCGGCGCGACGAGCGCACTATATATAATGTAATATATCAGAACGGCCGCGGCGGCGTATACTACATGAAGCGCTTCGCCGCCACCGGTCTTGCCCGCGACAAGGACTATGCCCTGACATCGAACCTGCTGCCCGGCTCGAAGATTGTATGGTTCTCGGCCAACCCCAACGGCGAGGCCGAAGTCGTCAAGGTCACCCTCAAGCCCAAGCTCAGGCTCAAGAACCTGACATTCGATGTCGACTTCAGCAAGCTCGCCATCAAGGGTCGCGCCGCGCAGGGCAACCTCGTCACCAAGAACGATGTGGCACGCTTCTCGCTCAAGGAACGCGGCACATCGACCCTCGGCGGACTCAAGGTGTGGTTTGACTTCGACGTCATGCGCCTCAACTACGAAGGGCGCGGCGAGTACCTGGGCGAGTTCTCCGGCAACGACCGCATACTCGTCATCCTGCCGTCGGGCGAATACTACACCACGGGCTTCGAAGTCACCAACCACTACGACGAGAAAGTGCTGCGCATCGAGAAATTCCGCGACAAGACCGTATGGACGGCCATCCTCGATGACGCCGAGCAGGGCTACCCCTACATCAAGCGCTTCACCTTCGAGGACTCGCCCCGCCGCCAGCGCTTTGTCGGCGACGACGCCCGCTCGCATCTGATAGCACTCTCCGACCACGATGCGCCGATGTTCGAGCTGCAGTTCTCCGACGACGGCCGAGTGCCCGCGCTGATAGATGCCGAGGACTTCATCGGCGTAAAATCGTTCAAGGCCCGCGGCAAGCGCCTCACGACCTACGGCCTCGCTTCGGTGACCGAACTCGAGCCTAAACGACCCGACGCCGACAGTGTGCAGCCCGAAGAAGCAGCCGAGGAAACCGCCGGCGAGAACGACGCCGCGGCATCCGACGCTCCCGTAGTGGCTCCTGTCGCAGCCGGCGACGACGACGCCCCCGTACAGCAGACTCTCTTCGAAGATGAAAGCGACAGTTAAGGCCATACTCCTGCTGCTCGTCGCCACGGCGGCGACGGCAAAAGCTCAGGATGTCGAGCGCCCCGTGCTCTCGGCATACACCCTCGAGGCAGGCTCGGCACACATTGCCGACACCTACCTCACTCCGCTGAAATACTACGGGCAGAACTATGCCCTCGGATACGAGCGCATGCAGGCCATGCGCTTCAACCCCGACCGATGGGTCATGCGGCTGAGAGGACGCCTCTCGCTCGAGCGCGTCAAGAGCCCGGCGCGCAATTCACTGATGTGGGGTCTCGGCCTCGACCTGGGCTGGAGCATGATGCACCGCTGGCGCCCGGCACAGCAGTGGACCGTCATGGCCGGAGGCTATACGTCGGCCGAAGCCGGAGTGCTCTACCTGTCGCGCAACTCCAACAATCCCGCATCGGCAAAGGGCGCATGGACCGTCGGCGTATCGGCGGCGGCCGTATACAACGGGCGCATCGGGCGCATACCCTTCTGCGCGCGCTATCAGGCCGAGCTGCCCCTTACGGGCATATTCTTCACTCCGCAGTACGGCGAACTCTACTACGAGATATGGCTGGGCAACCACAGCGGCCTCGTACACGGAGCCTGGCCCGGCAACTACTTCGGGCTTGACAACCTCGCCACTGTCGACCTGCGCTTCGGCCGCACGATACTCCGCCTCGGCTACCGCTGCGACATCCTATCCTCTAAGGCCAACGACATAGTGTCGCGCTCGGTGACACACACCGCCGTCGTCGGCATCGCCTCGGAGTGGCTCTCTCTGGGGCCGTCCGACAGCCGCAAGGCCGAGCAGGCCCGCATAACAAGCTCTCTCTACTGACATATGAAAGCCCTCCTTCGCAACATATTGGCCGCCACGGCCGTAAGCCTGCCCCTCGCTCTGGGCACAGGCAGCTGCCACAGCGTCGAGTCGTGGGACAACGACGTCTACGGCAACTTCGACGCCCTGTGGAAGATTCTCGACGAGCACTACTGCTTCTTCGCCGACAAGGACATCGACTGGGAGGAGACCGGCGCTCGATACCGTGCCGCCATAAAGCCCGACTGGGACGCCACTTTGCTCTTCGCACACTGCGCCGACATGCTCGACGAGCTGCGCGACGGGCACACCAACCTCATATCATGGTTCGACGTCAGCTACTACCGCAAGTGGTGGAGCGACTACCCTCAGAACTTCGACCTCAGGCTCGTGCAGGAGCACTATCTCGGCTTCGACTACACGACCGGAAGCGGCTTCATGTACAAATACCTTGAGGACCGCAAGGTCGGCTATGTGCGCTACGGCTCCTTCACCTCGCCGGTGAGCCACAGCTTCATCGACAACATGATGCTGACCATGAAAGAGGCCGACGGCATGATATTCGACGTCCGCGACAACAGCGGCGGCGACCTGACAAACGTCGAGAAGATAGTCAGCCACTTCATCACCGAGCGCACTCTCGGCGGATACATAAGCCACAAGACAGGACCCGGCCACGATGACTTCTCGGAGCCATACCCCTTCTACTACGACACTGCCGACGGACACGTGCGCTGGCTCAAGCCGGTGATAGTGCTCACCAACCGCAGCACATACAGCGCCGCCAACAACTTCGTGTCGGCCATGAAGGGACTGCCGCAGGTGGCAGTCGCAGGCACCACGACAGGCGGCGGCTCGGGCATGCCGTTCTCGTCGGAGCTGCCGTGCGGATGGTCGGTGCGCTTCTCGGCAAGCCCGGTCTACGACGCCGACATGAATCTCACCGAGAACGGCATAGCCCCCACACCCGGCGGCGAAGTGCAGCTCGACCCCGAGAAAGCGCTCCAGGGCATCGACACGATGCTTGAGTTCGCAATAGAAGCTCTCAACAGAATAGCACAGCAGAACAAACCGAAAAATGTCAAAGAACTATAAGAACCCGGCAAGATACCGCCTTGACTTCATAAAGGAAAACACCTTCAACCGAGTATGGAGCCTGCGCATGACACGCACCAAGGTGACTCTCGTTACCGCCGCCGTCGTGGCGGGCGGTGCGGCGCTGCTGTGGGTGATAATGGCATATACGCCGATGCGCACGCTGCTGCCCGGCAGCCTCCGCGGCGACCTGCGGGCACAGTATCTCGAGATGGCGCTGCGCCTTGACAGCCTCGAGCAGAAGGCGAGAATCAACGACGCATATCTGGCAGGCATCGTGGCCGTCGTGACCGACTCTCTGCCCGAAGACTCGGCCATGCGGCGCGCAGCCGAGACTATTATCGCGTCGGACTCGCTGCTGGCCTCCACCGAGGCCGAGCGCCGCTTCGTGCAGTCGTATCAGGAGGAGGAGCGCTTCAACCTGTCGGTGCTCGCCCCCATCGCCGCCGAAGGCATGATATTCGGCCGCCCTGTGGCCGCGGCCTCGCAGGCCGTGCTCTCGACCGAGAGCGTGCCCGCGCTGATTATCTCGGCCGGGCGCTCGGTGCCTGTCACGGCCGTCTACCGCGGCACCGTCGTGGGCGTGAGCGTCAACACCGACGGGCGATATACCGTAATGATACAGCACCCCAACGACTTTGTCAGCGTATACTCCGGCATAGGCGAAGTGCTCACACAGAAAGGACGCAAGCTCGCCGGAGGACAGAGCATAGGCCTCACTCCCGCTAAAGGCAACATCGCCTTCGAGCTGTGGCACAACGGCACGGCACTCGACCCCGGCATGTATGTACCCGCACAATAGTACCACAACAGTATTATGACAAGATTCCTGCGCACATGGTGGCCTACGATGACTGTCGTGGCCGTGATACTCTATGCCACCCTCAACAGCGACCCGGTGGCCGCCGACTCTCTGCCCCCTCTGCCGCATCTCGACAAGCTGATACATGCCGTGATGTTCGGCGGTCTGTTCTCGGCACTGTGCTTCGACCGCTACCGCTCCGGCCACCCGCTGACCCTTGCTGCCAAAGTAGCCTTCGCCCTGTGCTCGGCCCTTGCCGGAGGCCTTGACGAGCTGGCACAGTCGGCTATGGACAACGGCCGCAGCGCCGAGCTGCTTGACTTCGTCGCCGACTGCGTCGGCATCGCCGTGGCATATATGACAGCACCACCCGCCATCAGACGAGTGGTGCGTTAAGTTTTTTTGAGGCTCTGCGATCAGCGGGCGAGCGCGGCGTCGACATCGGCGCGGAGCTCGTCGCCCTGCTTGTCGCGGCTGAGGATGGTGCCGTCAGGGCCGATGAGGAGGATGCAGGGTATGCCCGTGATGCCGTAGAGGTCGGTGGGCACAGCCTGCGCGTCGATGATGTTGGGCCAGGGCAGGCCGTGACGCTCGATGGCGCCCTTGGTGGCCTCGGGGTCGTCCCATACAGCCACGCCGACAACATCGAGCTTGCCGCTGTCCTTATACTTTGCATATATCTCCTTGAGCACCTTGGCCTGACGGATGCAGGGTCCGCACCAGCTTGCCCAGAAGTCAACGAGAGTATACTTGCCCTTGCCGGCGTAGTCGCTCAGACGTGCCACGGTGCCGTCGGGCTGACGCACCTCGAAGTCCACAAACTTCTTGCCCGGCTGTGTCGCCTCGCGCTTCTCGGCCATGGCGAGCATCTTCCTGGAGCGCTCGTAGCCTGCAAAAGAGGGATACTTGGCAAACTGCTCGCGCAGCGCCTGCGCGTCGAGCTGGCCTGCGTCGCCGTTGAGGAAGACGTAGTAGCCGAAGACATTGTCGGCGTTGGCCGTCATGGTGCTGTCAAGCATGGCGTTGTAGCGGGCGTATACGCGGTCCTTCTGCTCGTCGGTAGCCGCAGTCTCGTACTCCGAGCCTATGGCCTGGATGCGTCCTTTGAGCGCGCGCATCTCGTCGTTGAGCATCGAGCCGAAAGCGGTGCCCTCGGCAAGGTTGAACGATACCGTGCCCGGCTCGAGGATGAAGACCGGCAGGCGCTGGCCTTCGACAAGGACGCGTGCGAGGACGGGCTCGCCTGTCTCGCCCTCGAAGAGTGCGGTCTCGTTGCCGATTGTCACAGTGGCGATGGTGTCGCCCGAATCAAAGTTGACAAGGTGTGCCGGCATACCTTTGGTATCAGCGGGCACGGGAGTTATCACCTTGTAGTGTTCTGCATAAAGGCCGGTCGCGCACAGCAGAGCCAGCGCGGCCGGTATAAAACGGTTGTGTTTCATCAGTTATTTATTTCTTGTCTTTGTTTTTCTCGAGCTGACGTTCGATGGCCTCAAGAGCGAGATCGACAGCCTCCTCGAAAGAGTCAGCGACTTTGGTCGCAACTACTTCTTCCTGCGGTGCAAGAGCTTTGACCACTGCTTCCTTGTTCATGGCGGTTTCGGGCTTGACGACTCTCAGGTTGACGTCGATATCGGATATAAGGGGGTAGCGTCGTGCGAGACGGTCGCATTTCTTGTTTACGAATTCAACGAGACGGTCGGCGATTTCGAAGTGAATGGCTTGAATGTTTACATTCATGGTAAAATCCTCCTATTTCTTTAGTGCACGGGGGTGTGCAAGTTTATAATTTTGTTGAAGTTCTCTGTAAGAGATATGAGTATACCGCTGTGTTGTCGCCAGAGACTCGTGTCCGAGCAGCTTCTGGACGGCGTTAAGGTCGGCGCCGTTGTTGAGCATGTCGGTGGCGAACGAGTGCCTCAGCACATGAGGCGACTTGCGGCTTGAGGCTGCCGCTGCCTGAGAGAGAGCGTCGTGGACTATCGGATAGATGAGCTGACGGTACATCGGCCTGCCGTCGGGACGGACGAAGAAGATGTCGGCTGCGGCATCGAACGGCACTTGCTCGCGCAGAGTACGGTAGTGGCAGATCATATCGCTCAGTTCTTTTCCGAAAGGGATAATTCTTTCTTTATTACGCTTGCCGAGCACTTTTAGTTCGCCCCCGTCGACATGTATATCGCCGTTTCTGAGCCCCGTAAGCTCGGATACGCGCATGCCTGTGGTGTACAACATCACTACTATCAGTGCGTTGCGTGCCTCGACAAAATCTTCTGAAAAAGCATCCATCATCGCTATCGTGCGCGCGGTGTCGGCCGGGGCGATGAAGACGGGCAGGGGCTTGGGGGCACGCGGCGCTACAAGGCGCGATGTCGGATTGACCTCGAGGCCGTGATGCCGCACAAGGTAGCCGTAGAATGCCCGCAGCGCCGAGAGCTTGCGCAGGATGGTTGTCGTGGCCATGCCCTGCGAGGCCAGCGAGGCCACCCACAGGCGGAGGTCGGCGAACGATGCCTTGCGGGGGTCGTCGTCGGCGTGGCACAGCTCCGCCGTGAGAAAGCGTCTGAACTGCTCAAGGTCACGCTTATACGCCGAAACGGTGTGAGCCGAGCGTATCGTCTCACACCGTATAAAGTCGTAGAAAGCGTTGTACAGCATAGTCACGTGGAGCCTGTGTTAGGTAGGCATGCCACGAATTTAGCGACTAAATTTGGACTATGCAAATTTTTTGCGGCAAAAAACGCCGCTTTCAAAGAGCGGGGCCTATTAATCCTCGACAGCGCGGAGCTGCTGTACGTAAACCGCCTTCATCATTTTCTTGCGGTTTGTAACGGAGGGTTTCTGGAATGCCTGACGGCGACGGAGTTCTTTCACGATGCCGGTTTTTTCAAACTTACGCTTGAATTTCTTGAGTGCTCTTTCGATGAGCTCGCCTTCTTTTACTTGTACAATAATCATATTATGTGGTTAATTTTTTGATTTTGCGTTGACTTTAGCGCGGCAAAATTACGCTTTTTTTTTTACTTGACAAAACTTTACGCATTGTTTTTTGAGCTTCCGGGGAAAAAGCGTGGCAAAAAAGCCGCAAAAAAAACCAAGCCGACTTGGCTTTTGTTTAATAAGTGACTTCCTCCGGGCCGACTCCCGGCTCTGCGGCAGTCCTCATAACCCCTATTCAACCAACTTTCAACTATTTATTTATGGACTGGTTACTCGAGACATTCCGAAATTATCCCTCGATACC
>JAICZO010000149.1 GCA_029057255.1 Muribaculaceae bacterium
CGCCAGATGTGGCAGTAGATGATGCGGCCGGGGTAGGGCACTTCAAGAATCATGGGACGGCCGTCGGCGTCCATAACCTGCTCGATGGGGAGCTGGTTGAAGTTCTGAGGCTCGTAGTTTGCAATCTGCTGACCGTCGACACTGAGAGTCTGTGTGAAGTAGCCGTAGCGGTAGAGGAAACCGACAGCGGTCATGTCGACGCAGCTGTCAGAAGCTTCCTTGATATAGTCACCGGCAAGCACGCCGAGGCCGCCGGAGTAGATTTTGAGACAGTTGCAGAGGCCGTATTCCATCGAGAAGTAGGAAACGGAGGGCACGTCCTTGCGCATGGGCTTGCTCATGTACTCCTTGAAGTCGGCGTACACTTTGTTGAGGTTTGCCATGAAAGTTTCGTCGGCGAGGAGTTCGGCGATGCGCTCGGATGTAAGCTGCTGGATGAGCATCACGGGGTTTTCACCGTCTTTGCGCCACAGGTCGGGGTTGATAGAGCGGAAGAGGGCTTTGGCTTCGCTGTTCCATACCCACCAGAGGTTCTTGGCAAGTTCTTCAAGGCGTTTGAGCTGAGAGGGGAGCTCAGATTTAACAGTAATGTCACGCCACACGGGGGCGTTAGTGTTACTAACAGAAAGTTTCATATATAATTGATTGTTACTTTTCTTCTTATTTTTCACGGCGAGCGTCCCGCATCGAGAGGGCGTCGCAGTACGATGTATAGTAGTAGCTCATGAAATCGGACCACTGTGCCTTGGCGGCTGTCGCGGCTGCTGCCGCGCGCGCTGTGGCTATGGCGGAGTCGGAAGCTGCAACGAGAGCGCTGAGGTCGGCGGCAATGGCGTCGACGACTTCGCCGTAGTTGCTGTCGGTGCGTTTGATGACGTCGACGCCGCAGCTCTCGAAGCTTGCCTCGGGGTCGATGTCAAGCACCCAGCAGCCGAAGCCTGCGAGGGTGGTCGTTATTGTGGGGACTGCGAATGCCACACTCTCGAGGGGGGTGTATCCCCAGGGCTCGTAGTACGACGCGAAAACGGTTGCGTCGAGGCCGGGCAGCAGTTCGTAGTAGGTCATGTCAAAAATGCCGTCGGCGCCGTCGAGATAGCAGGGGACGTAGATTACCGAGACGTCGGAAGCGGCGTCGTTGGTGAATCCTATCTCGTGGATGCGGCGGTTGACGGGATCGTCGGAGTAGTTGTTGAGGCGGTGAGTCAGCACGGGGTCGCTCAGGCGTGTCGCAGTGCTCATGGTGAGGTGCTGCTGCAGGTCGGGGCGCGGGCCTGCCGACCATGCGGGTACCATTACGAATGCGAGTACCTTGCGGCCGGGCTTGCTGTCGGCGAGCTTTTTGACGGCGTCGAGATATACGTCGATGCCTTTGTTGCGGTATTCGCAGCGTCCTGATGTCGCCACAATGAATGTGTTGTCGGGGTATTCTATGCCGGTGAGTGCCGATGCGGCACGGAGCATACATGTTCTTGCTGCCTTGCGGGCGGCTTTATACCGGTTCCTGCCGGGCACGAAGTTGAGCTCGAAACCGTTGGGCGTCACTACTGGACGGCGCTCGAGGAGCTGCTCGGCCTCGTCGGCTGTGACGTCGCTGACGGTTGTGAAGCTGTCGGCGTTCCATGCGGCTGCTTTCTCGAGCGAGTGCTTTGACTGCATGTTGAGCTCGGCTGCCATCTGGTCGCCGTTGTAGGCGTGCAGGTAATCGTAGAGGGGCTTGCCGTTGCCGCATATGCTGCGGCCAATGCTTGTGGCGTGAGTGGTGAACACTGTCGCCACGTCGGGCATATCGGCTTTGAGGGTGAGCAGACCCATCGCGGTAGTCCATTCGTCGAAATGTGCTATCACGCGCTTGTGCTCAGCTTTGAAATAGGATATTATGCTTTCGATGACTACAGCGGCGGCACGGGCAAAGGCACAGCCTTCGTCGTAGTCGCCGTACGCATGCAGTGAGTCTACATTATATAAATCCCACATGCGGCTGTAGGCGCTGTCTTTGGAGGAGTACATGCCGTCGAATTTCACCAGGACGGCTACGGGCTTGCCGGGGATGTCCCAGCGGCCTACTCGCACGTCGACGCCTTCGGGGAGCAGTGCGCTTTCGGCCCACTTGCGCATAAGCGTCTTCGATTCTGTAAAATAGGGAGAGGGATTTTCGGCGCTCCATACGTCGGGGCCGATGAAAATGAGCCTGTCTTTGAACTGCTCTTTGAGAGTCTTGGCCTTGCTCGACAGCACGGTGTAGATGCCGCCGATTTTGTTGCAGACTTCCCAGCTTGTTTCAAACAACAGATCTATCTCTTGACTACAATTGTCCATATACCTTGAACTTCAATCAATTTTTGAGCCGCAAAGGTATGAAAAAAAATCGGTTTGGCAAAATGGCACACACCTCAATCTGATGTTTGGTCACCGATAGTGTATATACTACACATATATTATGCCGCCGTCGGCAGGCTTTAGAGTGCGGTCAGAGCATATTCAGACTCGCAAATGTTAAAATAATGTTAAATATTGCCGGACGCTTTTGTGTAGTCGTAAAAAGGGCGTACCTTTGCACCCGGGTAAGTCCTACACGACCAGCTCCCCGAGAATCCCCCAGGTCTTGACCGAAGCAAGGGTATCGGGTCGTAGCGGTGCGATGTAGTAAGCTTACCCTTTTTTTGTATACTGACCCTATGAACTCTGATTTAGACAAATTCATAAGCCAACTTGTTGACGGCGGCGCCGTTACGGCAAAGGTCATCGACCCGCACCATGTGCTGACGGCGGCGTGGCCGGTGATGAAGTGCCGGTATGGCTGCACACAGTACGGGCACAACCGCTGCTGCCCGCCTTTCGCCCCCGCGCATACCGAGACGCGTGCCATCCTCGACTCGTTCTCGCGCGCCATCATCTTCAGCACCCGCAGCATAGAGGAGGGCACACCGCTGGCGGTCGAGGCTGTCAGGGCGCTTGTCCGCGAGGGGTACTACAAGGCTCTTGCCTTCGGCACCGGGCCGTGCCGGCTCTGCGATGAATGCCATCCGGCCGCGTGTCCGCGGCCTTGGGACACCGCCCCGTCGATGGAGGCCTGCGGCGTCGACGTTTTCGGCACCGTCCGCGCCGCGGGTCTGCCCCTGAATCCATGTCCGGCCGAGGGCGAGCCGCTCAACTGCTATGGTCTCGTGCTTGCAGACTGATTTTTTTAATGAAAGAGAGCGCTGTGTTGTAAAATTTTTTTGTTAACTTTGCACGGCACATGTCCCGCAACGGGCTGTATTACCATGAAATTAATCATATCACATAAAAACTAATCCGCATTTAAAACAACAATGGCAACATCAGCAAAGGCGTCAGCCGCCCCGGCAAAAGGCAACGTAGTGGCAATTATTGCTATGTTCTTCCTTTTTGCCATGATTTCGTTTGTGACGAATCTCGCCGCCCCCATCGGTACAATATGGGGCTACAAGTTCGAAGGCAACTCCATGCTCGGCATGATGGGTAACATGATGAACTTCCTCGCTTACCTCTTCATGGGTATCCCCGCCGGTAACCTGCTCGTCAGAATCGGCTACAAGAAGACCGCTCTCTGGGCTATGGCAGTGGGCGTTGTCGGTCTCTTCGTCCAGTATCTCTCGAGTGTAGTCGGCGCTGACACCGCCATTGGCACAATGGGCAACACTATCGTTCCCCTCAACTTCATCATTTATCTCCTCGGCGCATTCATCTGCGGTTTCTGCGTATGTATGCTCAACACCGTGGTAAACCCCATGCTCAACCTCCTCGGTGGCGGCGGTAACCGCGGCAACCAGCTTATCCAGACCGGCGGCTCTCTCAACAGCCTCTCGGGCACACTGACTCCCTTCTTCGTGGGCGCCCTCATCGGCCAGCTCACCCCTGCGACTGCCATGAGCAACGTAGCACCCCTGCTCTGGATCGCTATGGGCGTCTTTGCCGCTGCCTTCGTCATCATCTCGTTTGTCGCCATCCCCGAGCCCAACCTCTCGACAGGCGGCAAAAAGGTGAAATACCAGCACAGCCCCTGGAACTTCCGTCACCTCGTGTTCGGCGTCATCTCTATCTTCTTCTATGTAGGTATCGAGATCGGCATCCCCGGCACCCTCAACTTCTACCTCTCTGACCAGACCGCCAAGGGCGCCGGTGTCGTAGGCGAAGCCTCGACTATCGCAGGTGCCATCGTGGCCATCTACTGGCTCCTCATGCTCGTAGGCCGTATGGCATCGAGCATCATCTCCGGCAAGGTATCGACCCGCGCTCAGATCATCACCGTGTCGTCAGTCGCTATCCTCCTTGTCATCGGAGCCATCCTCATCCCCAAGACCTCGACTCTGCCCGTGCCTGAGTTTATCTACAGCGGCGGCGCTACCGTTCCTGTCAGCGCATTCCTCCTCATCCTCTGCGGTCTCTGCACCTCGGTTATGTGGGGCGGTATCTTCAACCTCGCTGGCGAAGGCCTCGGCAAGTACACCGCACAGGCATCCGGTATCTTCATGATGATGGTTGTCGGCGGCGGCATCATGCCCCTGCTGCAGAACTACATCGAAGGCATCG
>JAICZO010000015.1 GCA_029057255.1 Muribaculaceae bacterium
GCTCCTTCATCACAAGACAAAAATCACTCAGAGATATGCGACCCCAGCGTTAACAAATATTGGGGAACGGGGTCTTAAATTGCCTGCCTCGGTCACCTGTCGGCCGTCGGATGTGAGCGCACATGCTCGAGGCGGCCGCTATTATGGCATTGGATATGGTTTTCATGATGTATAATAGAGCTTTATGCAAAAATTAAGAATTATTTTAGAATTTTTAGACATTGCAGCTATTGACTTTTACAGAAATATTTTTGTAACTTTACGAGCTTTTTTCGAAAATTACGAGACATGAAAATATTTAAAGCCATATCACTATCATTTATCAGCCTGTTCTCGGCCGGCCTGTCTTTTGCCGCCGAACCGGCCGGTTACTACAGCTCATGCGAGAACCGCGGAGGCCAGTCTCTCCTGACCGCCCTTCACGATAAGATTTCCGATCATACAACCATAAGCTACAAAGGGCTGTGGGAGCTTTACAAGACGTCGGATGTCGACGAGAACGGCAAAATCTGGGACATGTATTCGACCAAGCGCTGGAGCACAAGCGAGCAGTGCGGCAACTATACAAGTATAGGCGACTGCTACAACCGCGAGCACTCGATGCCCAAAAGCTGGTTCAACGACGCAAGCCCGATGTACAGCGACGCTTTCCACCTCTATCCTACCGACGGATATGTCAACAACCAGCGAAGCAACTACCCCTTCGGCGAGTGCGCCGGCGGACAGCAGGTCAAGCCCAAGGGCGATGTCAAGCCGCTCGGAAAGCTCGGAAAGAGCACTTTCAGCGGATACTCGGGCACGGTGTTCGAGCCTGACGACCAGTATAAGGGTGACTTCGCGCGCTCTTACTTCTATATGGCGGCGTGCTACTACGACCGTATCGGCACATGGAAGAGCGACATGCTCGCCGGAAACGGCTATCCCGCTTTCAAGCCCTGGGCAATCGACCTGCTGCTGAAGTGGCACCGCCAGGACCCCGTCAGCAAGAAGGAGACTGACCGCAACGATGTGGTATACCGCAACCAGCATAACCGCAACCCCTTCATCGACCACCCCGAGATGGTCGAGTATATATGGGGCGACAAGAAGAACGAGAAGTGGTCGTCGACAGCTTCGTCGGCGCCTGTCATCAACCGTCCTGTATCCGGCTCGACGCTCAACGTGGGCGTGACCGCCGTCGGATATAAGATTACGAAGACTGTCAATGTGCTCACTTCCGGAGCCAAGGACAATGTGACTGTCGCTGTCAGCGGCGCCGGATTCACCGTGTCGCCCGCGACTGTCAGCGCCTCGGCGGCCAACGGCGGCGCCGACGTGACCGTGACATTTGTCTCCTCGGCCGTAGGCTCGTACAGCGGCTCGCTGACGGTCTCGACCGGCGGTGTTAAATCGACCGTGAATCTGACGGCATCGGTTGTCGACGGTCTGCCTGTCAGCCCTGCCGAGAACATAACCGAAGAATCGTTCACCGCCGTGTGGACATACATAGGCGATGCCGACGCACAGGGCTGCTACACCCTCACCGTGGCCGACGACGCCGGTGTGCTCGACGGCTATCCCCGCAAGGTCAACGCTGCTGCCGGACGCTATGAAGTGACCGATCTCAACCCCTGGTCGGACTATCGCTACAGCCTGCGCTCGGAGTCGTATGTCAGCGACTATATCGACGTGCGCACTGCCGAGGCGGTGCCGTCGATCGACTTCCTCTATGACGGCGAGCTCTACCTCGTGTCTAACCCCGGCGAGCCTTCGGTGGCAGCCGAGATTCTTATTTCGACTGTCAATATCGAGGGCGACTTCACCGTGTCGGTCAACGCTCCCTTCGAGCTGTCGGCCGACAACAGCAGCTGGAGCCGCTTCGTCACCCTGTCGGCCGACGAGTCGCGCATGTACATCCGCCTCAACAGTGCCGTGGCAGGCGCCTTCGAGAGCCCGATACGCGGCACTTACGGCAACTATATGTGCGACAACGCCGTTGTGCGCGGTCTCGCCACTTCGACAGCTACATTCGTCGAGGACTTCGAGGCCGAGGAAGAAGGCATGGGTAACTATGACTCCAAGACATACCACGGCACCGCTGCCGTATGGCATATCTTCGACGGCGGCATCTACAGCTCCGACAAAGGCCATGACAGCCCCAACGCGCTGCGCATGGGCAAGAAGAACGACTCCTCGATAGAGATGACCGACGGTCGTGCCGAAGGTCTGGGCAAGGTAAGCTTCTACGCCTGTGAATGGCCCGGCGACGGACCTGCCGTCATCGCTGTCGAGTACTCTACCGACGAAGGCATCACATACAAGACCGCAGGCACAGTCACCGTCGACGGAAACGACTACAAGGAGTACGCCGTGCATGTGGGTGCGCCCTCGGGTGCCAAGCTGCGTCTGCGCCAGACCGACGGCGGCCGACTGATGATCGACGACATCGCCATCACTGACAACTTCAACGGTGTGGCCGATGCCGACGCAGAGCGCCACCTGTGGAACGCCTACAGCCATCACGGCACTCTCTTTGTCGACGTGCGCGCCGGCAATGCCGTCGAGACGGCAATATACAGCGTCGACGGCACAACGCTCTTCTGCGGCATGCTCGGCGAGGGTAGCCACAGCTTCGACTCGCTCATGCCCGGTAAGATATATATCGTAGTGTCGGGCGACTTCTCGCGCACAGTGATGATTCGCTGACGCCATGTCTGACAGCGGTCTGAAATCGAGGGCGCTCGGCCTACTGGCCAAGTTCTACGGTTACCGGTCGTTCCGCCCCGGGCAGTACGAAGTCATCGAGGCCGTGGCCTCGGGGCGCGACGCCGTCGTGCTGCTGCCCACGGGCGGCGGCAAGTCGCTCTGCTTCCAGCTCCCCGCTCTGCTTGCCGGGAGCGGGGTGGCGGTGGTGGTGTCGCCTCTGATAGCGCTCATGCAGGACCAGACGGCGGCTCTTGTGGCCAACGGCATACCTGCCGCCGCCGTTCACTCCAACCAGGACGAGGAGTACAACCGCCGCGTCCTCGAGGCCGCATTCGCCGGCAAACTCAAGCTGCTGTATACGTCGCCCGAGCGTCTGCTGCTCGACCTTGACCGCTGGAGCCGTCTGGATATAAGCCTCTTTGCCATCGACGAGGCGCACTGCATATCGCAGTGGGGGCACGACTTCCGGCCTGACTATACGGCGCTCTCGGTGCTGAAGGAGCGCCTCCCGCATGTGCCCGTAGTAGCCCTCACGGCTACCGCCGACCGCCTCACCCGCGACGACATCATCGGCCGTCTCGGCCTTCGCGACCCCTACTGCCTGCTCGGCTCGTTCGACCGCCCCAACATATCGCTCAGGGCATACAGCAACCCCGGCATGAAGGCGAGGATGAAGTTCATCGCCGAGCTTGTCCGCAAGTATCCGCAGGACTCCGGCATAGCCTACTGCCTCTCCCGCGACGGCGCCGAGAAGACTCATGCCGCTCTCTCGGCTATGGGCCTCCGCTCGGTGTGCTACCATGCCGGCATGACAGCCGATGCGCGTTCACGCTCGATGAAGGCCTTCCTTGACGGACGCGCGCAGGTGGTGTGCGCTACCGTGGCCTTCGGCATGGGCATCGACAAGAGCAATATACGGTGGGTGGTGCATAACAACATGCCCGGCAACATCGAGAGCTACTACCAGGAGATAGGCCGTGCCGGACGCGACGGCATGCCCGCCGAGGCGGTGCTGTTCTACTCCTATGCCGATGTCATCACCCTGCGCAAGTTTGCCGAGGAGTCGGGGCGTCAGGCCGTCAACCTTGAGAAGCTCGCCCGCATGCAGGCTTTTGCCGAGGCCAAGGTATGCCGCCGGCGCATACTCCTTAGCTACTTCAGCGAGGAGCGCGACTGCGACTGCGGCAACTGCGACATATGCCGCAACCCGCCATCGCGCTTCGACGGCACTGTCCTTGCGCAGAAGGCTCTCAGCGCCGTGATGCGCACCGGCGGCACCAATATCGGTGTCTTTACGCTCAACAATATACTGCGCGGCATGCGCCGCTCCGACATCGTCCGTGCCGGCTACGACCGCATACGCACCTTCGGCGTCGGCGCCGACCTGTCGCAGCAGCAGTGGAACGACTATATCTCGCAGATGATACAGCTCGGAGTCTTCGAGATAGCTTATGACGACGCCAACCATCTGCGCGTCACGCCCTATGGCATGAAGATACTGCGCGGCGAAGCCTCGCTGACGCTCTCGACCTACGTGCCTCCGCAGGCGGCCGCGGGCAAGAAGCAGCGCCGCGAGCCTGCCGTATCGACCGACCCGGTCAAGCAGCTTTTCGAGCAGCTCAAGGCCGTCCGCACCGAGATTGCCCGCAAGGAGGGCATGGCGCCCTATCTTGTTTTCAGCGACGCCACCTTGCTCGAGATGGCATCGCGCCGCCCCTCGACTGTCGATGAGCTGCTGCAGGTGTCGGGCGTGGGCGAGCGCAAAGCCGTGCGCTTCGGCCGCAGCTTCATCACTGCCGTGCGCAAGTTCGAGGGGCTGTCGGCGGCATCGCAGCAGGGCACAAGCCTGCGGGAGACTCTCATCCTCTTCAACGCCGGCGTACAGCCCGCCGAGATAGCCCGCATCAAGAACATCAAGCTCGTTACCGTGCACACGCACCTTGCCCGCCTGATAGAGGAGGGCATGATAAGCACCTACGGCTCGTTTATAAGCCGCAAGGAGTACGAGACAATAACGGAAGAATTCGAGAGGAATCCCGAAGGAGCCTACGAAGCGCTCAAGGAGCGGTTCGACCAGGGCATAATAGCCATCGCCAGGGCTATAAAGAAGTCAAAATCCGTGGCGGAGGAAAAAGCTGAAGATTGATTCGTAGTATTTGAGTCGTACCGGCTCTGACGACAGCGACAGGTCATGCAGCCCGCCGTTGAGGCTCTGTACGGTCACGTCGTCGCCGAGGGCGGCCGCGGCCTTGGCTATGCGGCGCACGTCAAGCACGCCGTCGGCGCGGTGAAAGACATCCATCGTGTCGCCACGACGGGCCGAGGCTCCCGACGTAAGCACCAGCACGGGTACTTCGATGCCGGCACCGCGCTCCAGCTCGCGCTGTCCGCGCTCTATGGCGCGCACCCACCCGGCGTCGACGTCCGGCATCTGATCCGGTTTCCACGCGGTGCGGTACTCCCAGCGCCCTTCAAGCCCTTTGCGCAGGCTGCGGGCGTAGCGGGTGTCCTTGGGCTGCGGCACCCGCAGACCGGGCATGAAGCCGCCGATAAAAGACAGCAGCGGTATGGCGGCGCGCTCGTACCACGGCAGGTTCCATGCCAGGAAGGGGCTGTTCAGCACGAGCAGGCGCACCGCTGCCGGGCGCCGGTGCATCATGTAGAGAGCCGACGTGAGGCCGCCTGTGGAGTGCCCCAGCAAGGTCACTTCCGTGATGCCGTCGGCTGCCATCTGCGACAGGGCGGCGTCGATGTCGGCAAAATACTCGTCGAGCGAGCGCACCTCGAAGAACTTCTGTCCGTCGAGTCGGCTGCGTCCGTACTTGCGCAGGTCGACGGCATAGAATGCATAGCCGCGGCTGTTGAACTCCACACCCATGCCGCTCTGGAAGAAATAGTCGCTGAAGCCGTGCACATACAGCACGCCTTTGTCGCTGCCGCCCGTGGGCATGCGTCTGATGACGGTCACGGCCACCGGGCCGCTGTAGTCGTCGGGCTGTGCGAAACGGCGCTCCTCGTATCCGTCGCCGAGGATGTCGGCGCTCCATTCTTCGTGTCGCTTCATGTGGCAGAGTTTATTTGGCGGCGGGGCGGTATATTACCGTTGCCGAGGGTGTGTCATTGAAAATGTGGTCGGCGGTGAGCCTGATGTCTTCGGTGGTGAGTCGCCGGCGGTCCGACACGGTGCGGTTGATGTCTTCGCCGTGATACTCGGCCGTGGCAAGGTTGGTGGCGCGGGCAAGATAGCCCGTGTTTGAGAAGCGGAAGGTAGCCTCGAAGTTGTTGAGAGTGCGCTCCAGCTCGGAGGCGCCAAGCTCTCCGGGCACTGCGAGGGCGCGGGCCTGCTCCATGAGCAGCTCTCCTGCGCGGGCTATGTCGGCGTCGCTGTTGGAGCTCAGACGTGCTGTCAGAAGCAGCAGTCCCGGCTCCTCGCTGCCGATGACCGAAGCGTCGGAGTCGGTTATGAGTCCGGCCGCGGTGCCGTTGACGAGGCGGTTGCGCAGTCGTGCCGAGCGGCCTACCGACAGTATGTCGGTCAGGGTGTCGGCTGCGAAATATCCCTTGGTGCCATAGGGGTCCATGGGGAAGGCTTTGACAATGAGCGGGAATGGTACGTCGCCCTCGACGGTGGCCACGACGTCGCTTGTCGGGAAACCGGGGGCGGGCAGGGCGCGTGCCGCTGTCGTGCGTGCGGGGATGTCGCCGAACCATGCCTCGGCGCGGCGGCATGCCGTGTCGAAGTCGACGTTGCCCACAATCGAGAGTATAGCGTTGCCCGGGGCATAGTGCGAGTAGAACCACTCCTTGACATCGTCGAGGGTGACCTTGCCTATGTGCTCGGGCTTGAGGCCTATCGTAGGCCACGAGTAGGGATGGTCGCTGCCGTAGGCGAGGGCGCGCAGGCGGTGGAAGAGGTCGCCGTAGGGGCGGTCGAGGCATGTCTGCTTGAATTCCTCCACGACGACGCCTTTCTGCACTGCGAGCGTGCGCTCGCTGAAGTCGAGGGCGAGCATGCGGTCGCTCTCGAGATACAGTGCCGTGTCGAGATTCTGCGCCGGCACCGTGTCGTAGAAGTTGGTGAAGTCGGAGGATGTCCAGGCATTGTTTTTCCCGCCGGCGTCCTCAAGCTCGGAGTCGAACGACGGGACGTTGGCCGAGCCTCCGAACATCAGGTGCTCGAAGAGATGCGCCATGCCCGTGAGGGTGCGCTTCTCGTCGCGCGAGCCCACGTCATAGAGCACGTCGACCGCCACCATCGCGGTGGTGGGGTCGAACGAGTGTACTATTCTTAGGCCGTTAGCGAGCGTGTGACGGCCGACGGGAATGTCGAGAGCCATTATTTCTCGATCTTCATCGACAAGATGCGGATGTCCTGCGAGGGACGGTCGCGGCCGTCAGTCTCAGCTTTCTCGATGCGGTCGATGGTCTCCATGCCCTCGACTACTTCGCCGAAGACGGTGTACTCGCCGTCGAGATGGGGAGCGCCGCCGACTGTCGTGTAGGCCTGCTTCATCTCGGGAGTGATTTCGGGAGCGGGAGCTGCCGCCGCTTCGGCCTCGGTCTGCTTGATGAGGGTGTCCTGGAGAGCCTGGAGTCCGGCGCGGTCGCCCTTGCGCTGCATCTCGATGATGGCGTCGCGGTGAGCGAGGGCGAGGCGGTTGAAGATAGCCTGCATCTGGTTGTTCTTGAGGTGCTGTGCCATCTGCTTCATCTCGGCCTCCGACGACTTGCGTCCGGTCACGATGTAGAACTGCGAGCCCGACGACTGCTTCATGGGGTTGACCTGGTCGCCCTGGCGTGCGGCGGCCAGAGCGCCGCGCTTGTGGAAGTGACGGGGGTATACGATTTCGGCGTCGATCTTATAGCCCGGGCCGCCGGCTCCGAGAGCCTGTCCGGGCTGTGCGGTCTTCGAGTCGGGGTCGCCGGCCTGAATCATGAAGTCTTTGATGACGCGGTGGAAGAGTGTGTTGTCGTAGTAGCCCTCGTTGACGAGCTTGACGAAGTTGTCGCGGTGCTTGGGAGTGTCTCCGTAGAGGAGCACGGTGAAGTTTCCTGCGGTGGTCCTTACGGCCACGCGTACCGATGTAGTGTCGGCGGTCTGTTCGGTCATAGTGTTGTTGCTGTTGTTGGCGGTCTGCGCGTCGACAGAGCGGGAGCAGGCCATGAGTGACAGTGCCGGCAGTATGGCCGGCAGTATATATCTGAAAAGTTTCATATTCGGTCAGATAGCCGTGGTGGGGTACAGGCGCTTGTATATGCGACGGAAGTTGTCGTCGCAGGCGCACAGCTGCGAAGCCCTCTCGATGCAGTCGCTGCCGTAGAGTCCCTGCATCAGGTCGGGCAGATAGCGGTGCTCGCGGTCTTTGTCGATGGCACCCGCCACAAGCGTCTTGATTGCCGGAGCGTATGCCTCGGCGTCGATAGCGTTGAGATAGCGTGCCGCGCTCGCGAGGAACTGCCCCGACAGGTCGACGCGCTCCATGTTTTCGATTAGGGCGTCAATCTCGGCCGGTCCGCATTCACCTATATGGTTTGCCAGATACTCGTATGTCAGCAGTCCGTCGGGATCCTGGCGCAATGCTTTGATGTCGTTTTCTGTCATAATTCTATAGATTTCGTCAGTGGTTTTCTGGCTCAGGGAGCCTGTTATCCCAGTCTCATTTTATATTTCGTTATCATTTCGGCCACCGCGGGGTGAGCGCTTACGATGTGCTCGAGCACCTGCTGCTCTGTCCAGAAGGCAGGCGGTATCTCGCCCTCGCATACTTTGGGCTCGACGGTGACGCTGTCGTTCTGCAGGCTGTCGCGCAGCATGCCGTTGATGGCGCGGGCGAACTTGCGCACCGCCTCGGCCTGTATCTCCGAGCCTACCGGAAGGGTGTACGCCGTGCCCTCCGCTTTCTCGGGGGCGGCGGCGAGGAGGATGCTTGTCAGCAAGGGCTCGTCGCGGAACGAGCCTCTGACCTTGCTCCATGCCGTGTCGAAGTCGGCGTCGGTGAACTTGCTGTCGCGCACCGGTGCCGCCTGCGCTTCCTGCAGCGGCCGGGCTGCGGTCTCTGCCGCGGCTGTGTGCCGTGCCCTGAGCGACAGTCCTCCGGGCGAGTATGTGTGGCCTGTGGGCGGCTGTGCCGGGCGTGGCGCCGGAGCCGCCTGTCGCGGCATTCCTGCCGCCGTCGCCTGTTGCTGTGCCATGTTTTGCGCCGCGGGCTGAGGCTGCGGCGTCTGCGGAGCCGTCGGTTCAGACTTGGCGTACTGACCGAGCGGCTTCAGTTGCCCCCCGTCGCTTCCGCTTTCATCGGGCGAGGGGCTGAGTAGTTGGCACAGTTTGATGAGTGTCAGCTCTATTAAGAATTGTTTGTTGCTTGCCTGTCTGAAGTTGAAGTCCGCGTCGTTGCACAGATCCATCGCCTTGTATATGAAGGTCGGGTGGAGCTTGGCGGCGCGTGCTGCCATCTGCTCTTTCATCTCGTCGGAGGCCTCGAGCAGGGTCATGGTCGCGGGGTTGGATGCCACCATGAGGTCGCGCATGTAGAGGCCGAGGCCGTTGATGAAGAACTGGGAGTCGAAGCCCTTGGAGCGCACTTCCTTGTAGATGAGCAGTGCCGAGGGCACGTCGCCTGCGACGAAGGCGTCGACGAGGCGGGCGTAGTAGCTGTGGTCGAGCACGTTGAGGTTCTCGACGGTGGAGGCGTAGGTGATGTTGCCTCGCGACGACGCCGCCACCTGGTCGAAGATCGAAAGGGCGTCGCGCATGGCGCCGTCGGCTTTCTGTGCTATGACGGCGAGAGCCTCAGGCTCGGCCGTGATGCCTTCTTTTGCGGCCACGCGCTGCATGTGCGCCACCATGTCGGATATTGATATACGGTTGAAGTCGTATATCTGGCATCTCGACAGGATTGTGGGTATGATTTTGTGCTTTTCTGTCGTGGCGAGGATGAAAACGACGTAGGCGGGCGGCTCCTCGAGGGTCTTGAGGAAGGCGTTGAAGGCCTGGGTGGTGAGCATGTGCACCTCGTCGATGATGAACACACGGTAGCGACCGGTTGTCGGGGGCACCATCACCTGGTCGATGAGAGTCTTCATCTCGTCGACGCCGTTGTGCGAGGCGGCGTCAAGCTCGAGGATGTTCATCGACCTGTTTTCATTGAACTGCCGGCACGAATCACACTCGTTGCACGCCTCGCCCGCTGCGGTGCGGTTGGTGCAGTTGATTGTTTTGGCGAAAATACGGGCGCAAGACGTCTTGCCCACACCTCGCGAGCCGCAGAAAAGATAGGCGTGCGCGAGGCGGTCGGTGGCGATGGCATTCTTGAGCGTTGCCGTCAGGGCGTGCTGCCCCACGACGCTGTCGAATGTCGTCGGTCTGTACTTTCGTGCCGATACGATGTATTGTTCCATGTCTAAGTCTTTCGGTGTCCGCGGTTTTGCGCGCAGGCACAAGTGCAAAGATACAACAAAAATCGGAAACAGCACTATTCATGAGCGTCGGAGGCTGTGTTAACATTTTTTCACGCTTTGTAAAAATTATATTTAATATGCAGCGTATCAGGAAAATAGCGTTATTTCGCGTGCGGCCGTCATATGGCTGAATAAAGAAAAATTTCCTTTTTTGCGGAATTATTGCTTACTTTGCACCGCAAAATACGAAATTATTAATCACAAAATACTACACTATCATGTCAGAAATTGCAGATCGCGTGAAAAACATCGTAGTTGACAAACTCGGTGTTGAGCCTGAAAAAGTTACTGAAGAAGCAGCATTCATCACCGACCTCGGTGCAGACTCTCTCGACACTGTCGAGCTGATCATGGACTTCGAAAAGGAATTCGGTATCACCATTCCCGACGAAGAAGCTGAAAAGATCAAAACTGTAGGCGACGCTGTTGCTTTCGTAGAAGCTCACGCGTAAGACGCAGGGAGGATAACAACTCCGGACAAAACATACGGCCGCCGCAAACGTTCCTGCTGCAAGCGGGAATCAAACGGCGGTTTTATGTTATTATACCGCGTGCGCACGCGTATATATACGCACAGGCAGTGACGCTGCCTTTTCTCCAATTCCTGTCAACGAAATCTTCTAAAGCTCAATAAATGGAACTTAAACGAGTAGTAGTTACCGGCCTCGGCGCCATCACACCTATCGGCAACGACGTGCCCACAACCTGGGAGAACGCCAAAGCCGGTGTCAGCGGCGCAGGCCCCATCACACACTTCGACGCAAGCCTCTTCAAGACTCAGTTTGCATGCGAAGTAAAAGGATTCAAGCCCGAAGAGCACTTCGACCGCAAGAAAATGCGTCAGCTTGACCTCTACGCACAGTATGCTCTCGTGGCAGCCCGTCAGGCCGTGGCCGACGCCGGTCTCGAAGCCGAGAACAACGAAATCAACAAAAACCGCGTAGGCGTTATCGTGGCTGCCGGTATCGGCGGTCTCCACACTTTCGAGGAGGAAGCCGGATATTATGCCCTCAACGCCGAAAAAGGCCCCAAATACAACCCCTTCTTCATCCCCAAGATGATCGCCGACATCGCGTCGGGTCACATCTCGATGGAGTATGGCTACCACGGCCCCAACTACGGTGTCGTATCGGCATGCGCTTCGTCGAACAACGCCATCATCGACGCCTTCAACCTCATCCGTCTCGGTAAGGCCGACGTCATTCTCACCGGCGGTGCCGAAGCTGCTATCTTCCCCGCAGGTGTGGGCGGCTTCAACTCGATGCACGCTCTGTCGACACGCAACGACAGCCCCGAGACTGCTTCGCGTCCCTTCAGCAAGAGCCGCGACGGCTTCGTGATGGGCGAAGGCTCGGCCGTCCTCGTCCTTGAGGAACTCGAGCACGCTCTCGCCCGTGGCGCTAAAATCTACTGCGAAGTGGCCGGCGGCGGTCTCTCTGCCGACGCATACCACCTCACTGCAACTCACCCCGACGGCCTCGGCGCAAAGCTCGCCATGCAGAACGCTCTCGAGGACGCAGGCATGACACCCGCCGACATCGACTACATCAACGTACACGGTACTTCGACCCCCGTAGGCGACATCTCGGAAGTCAAGGCTATCGTCGAGCTCTTCGGTGAGGAAGCACACAAGCTCAACATCTCGTCGACCAAGTCGATGACAGGCCACCTCCTCGGCGCCACCGGCGCTCTCGAGGCTGTATTCTCGGTCAAGGCTGTTGAAGAGGACATCGTGCCCCCCACAATCAACCACGACCCCGAAGACGTCGACGAAGAAATCGACTACACCCTCAACTTCACCTTCGACAAGGCTCAGAAGCGCACCGTACGTGCCGCTCTGTCCAACTCCTTCGGTTTCGGCGGCCACAATGCCACCGTCATCGTGAAGAAGTTCGAGAAGTAAGAAATCAACTCAACACATATATGCCGGCCCCGGGCTAACAATGTCCCGGGGCTGACTGTATCAACCCACGAAGAAAAAGACATGAAGATAGGTATCATCGTGGCCATGGACAAGGAGATGGCGCTGCTGCTGCCTCTGCTCGGCAATGCCTCTGCGGTCACTATCAACGGCTTCGAGTTTCACACCGGTACTGTCGGCCGACATGACGTTGTAGCATGCAAATGCGGCATCGGCAAGGTCAACGCCGCCGTCGGCACCCTCACCCTCATCGAGAACTTTCATCCCGCACTTGTGGTCAACACCGGAGTCGCCGGTGGCACCGGCGCTACCGACGACCCCGCACGCGTGCTCGACATCGTGCTCGCGTCGGAAATAGCATATCATGACGTATGGTGCGGCCCCGGCACAACGCCCGGTCAGGCCGCCGGATGCCCCGCACGTTTCGCCTGTCCGCTGCCCTCCGACGTGCGCGCCGCTCTCGGCGCCAAGGAAGGCCTCATCGCCTCGGGCGACATATTCGTCGACAGCCCCGAAGTGCTCGCACACATCATCGGGCTTTATCCCGACGCCAAGGCCGTCGACATGGAGTCGGGTGCCATAGCGCAGGTGTGCCATATCAAGAGTGTGCCCTTCGTCTGTGTGCGTGTCATAAGCGATACTCCCGGCGACGGTGGCAACGCCGCAGCCTACGAGAGCTTCTGGAACGACGCTCCCAAGCGCACTTTCGACGAAGTGGAGAAACTGCTCTCGCTCCTCTGAAACGGCCGTGAAAGACCTTAAAGCCATACGCGGAACTGTGCTTCTGCGCAAGATGGTGGCAGAGGGCGAGCACGAGAGGCAGGACTTCAAGTTCGCCATCAGCGACGCGCGCAAGATAGCGCGCTCGCTGTCGGCCTTTGCCAACAACAGCGGTGGACGCCTCCTCATAGGCGTCAAGGACAACGGTGTCATCGCCGGTGTCCGCAACGAGGAAGATATCTATATGGTAGAGCTTGCCGCCGACCGCTACTGCCGCCCTTCGCAGCATGTCGACTTCGCTGCCTACAGGCTCGAGGACGGCGTGCGCGTCATCGTGGCCTCGATAGGACCTGCCGACTCACGGCCTGTCATGGTCGACGAGGGTGCGGGCAATATGCGGGCCTACTACCGTGTGGCCGACGAGAACATAGCCGCGCACCCGCTCATGGAGCGTGCCTGGCGCATGTCGGCCTCCGGCGAGCTGCCGCCGCTGACGGAGCGCCACTATGCTTTGGCGGCACTGTTCGACACGCCCGGCAAGCGCATGGACGAGCGGCAGATAGCCCTCGCCCTGCATGTGCCTGTCGACGTTGCCGAGGATATGGTGGCACGCCTGCTGTCGGCCGGCGTCCTTGCGGGCGCGTTCGACGGCACGCGTTTTCTCTTTACACTTTCCGATTAGTACTTCACATCCCACAGAAACAGCGCCTCGCCCGGCACCGATGTTCCGGCGGCGCAGCGGTCTTTGCGCTCCAGGACATCAATGATGCCCTCGGGGCGCATTTTTCCGCGTCCTACTTCGGCGAGAGTGCCGACGACGGCGCGCACCATGTTGCGCAGGAAGCGGTCGGCTGCTATCTCGAAGTAGTAGCGGCCGCCGTCGCCCTCTATGGCGTGCCAGCGGGCGCGCCGCAGGTCGCAGATGTTGGTCTTGACGTCGGTGTGCAGCTTGGAGAAGGATGTGAAGTCGCGGCGCCCCAACATCAGTGCTGCCGCCTCGTTCATGGCGTCGAAGTCGAGCCCGTTGGGCACGTACCACGACAAGCCCGCGGCGAAGGGCCACTTGGCGGTGTGCACGAAGTAGCGGTAGGAGCGCTCTGTGGCGTCGAAGCGGGCGTGCGCGTCGGCCGCCACAGGCTCGAATGACTCGATGGCTATGTGCGGGCCTGCGATGCTGTTGACGGCGCGCATGAAGCGCTGCTCGCGCGGGTCGAAGCCGTCGGGCAGGTCGACATGCGCCACCATGCGGCGCGCGTTGACGCCGGCGTCGGTGCGTCCGGCGCCCGTTATGGGCACCGGTGTGCGCAGCACTGTCGCCATGGCGTCCTCGATAGTGCTCTGCACGGTCACTTCCCCCGGCTGACGCTGCCATCCGTGGAAGGGCGCGCCGAGGTAGCTGAGCGTCATGAACCAGCGCATGTCCTTACTTCTCGAGATATGTGTATCCGAAGAGGCCCGAGCGGTATGTGCTGATGAAGTCGCGTCCTTCCTCGGGTGTTATCGAGCCTGATTTCATCGAGGCTGTCACCCATGTCTCGAGGTTGCGGACGAGCTTCTTGGGGTTGTACTGCACGTAGTCGAGCACTTCGTCGACGGTCTCGCCTTCGATAATCTGGTCTATCTCGTAGCGGTCCTTGTAGACGCTGACATGCACCACGTTGGTGTCGCCGAAGAGGTTGTGCATGTCGCCGAGAATCTCCTGGTATGCGCCGACGAGGAACACGCCGATGTAGTAGGGCTCGTTCTGCTTGAGCGGGTGCACGGGCAGCGATGCCGACGTGCCCTGCGAGGATATGAAGTTGGCAATCTTGCCGTCGCTGTCGCAGGTGATGTCCTGGATGGTGCATGTGCGCACGGGCTTCTCGTCAAGGCGTGTGATGGGTATGATGGGGAATATCTGGTCGATAGCCCACGAGTCGGGCAGCGACTGGAAGAGCGAGAAGTTGCAGAAGTATTTGTCGGGCAGCATCTTGGCAATCTTGCGCAGGTCTTCGGGCACGTGCTTCATCGAGCCTGCGATGTCGCCCACTTCGCGTGCGATGCTCCAGAAGAGCTTTTCGATCTGGGCCCTTGTGCGGAGGTCGAGCATGCCGAGGCTGAAGAGGTCGAGAGCCTCCTCGCGTATCTGCAGTGCGTCGTGCCAGCTCTCGAAGAGGCGCGAGGAGTCGAGTCGGTCCCATATGTCGTAAAGCTCGCGCGCCAGCTCGTGGTCGTCGGCCGACACTTCCTGCGTTTCTTTCCAGACGGGCAGCTGAGTGGTCTCGAGCACCTCGAATATCAGCACCGAGTGGTGTGCCGTGAGCGAGCGTCCGCTCTCGGTGATAATGTTGGGCTGACGCAGACCGTTCTTTGTGCAGACGTCGACGATGGCCGATACGGCGTCGTTGGCATACTCCTGGATGGAGTAGTTCATCGAGCTTTCGCTCGAGCTGCTGCGCGAGCCGTCGTAGTCGACACCGAGTCCGCCGCCGATGTCGATGAAGTCGATGTCGAAGCCGAGCTTGGAGAGTTGCACGTAGAACTGTGTGGCTTCTCGGAGCGCGTTCTTGATGACACGTATCTTGTTTATCTGGCTGCCGATGTGGAAGTGTATGAGCTTGAGGCAGTCCTTGATGTCGCGGCGCTCGAGGATGTCGAGGGCCTCAAGCAGCTCCGAGGAGTTCAGGCCGAACTTGCTCTGGTCGCCGCCGCTCTCGCTCCACTTTCCGGAGCCTGTGCTTGAGAGCTTGATGCGGATGCCGATGTTGGGGCGTACCTTCAGCCGTCGGGCGATGTCGGCTATCATTCGCAGCTCGTTGAGCTTCTCGACCACGAGGTATATGCGGCGTCCCATCTTCTGAGCCAGCAGAGCCAGCTCGATATATGACTCGTCCTTGTATCCGTTGCAGATGATGAGGGCGTTCTCGGCGATGTGTGTGGCCAGCACGGCATGCAGCTCGGGCTTCGAGCCTGCCTCGAGGCCGATGTTGAACTTCTTGCCGTAGCTGACTATCTCCTCGACTACCTGGCGCATCTGGTTGACCTTTATGGGGTAGATCATGAAGTTCTGAGCCTTGTAGTCATACTGTTTCGACGCCTCCTTGAAGCAGTTTGAAATCTTCTCGATGCGGTTGTCGAGGATGTCGGGGAAGCGCAGCAGTACGGGAGCCGAGATGTCGCGCACCTGGAGCTCGTCCATCACATCCTTGAGGTCGACCGACGCATATCCCTTGCGGGGAGTGACCACGACGTGGCCTTTGTCGTTGATAGAGAAGTAGTTTCGGCCCCAGCCGGTTATGTTGTACAGCTCCTCGCTGTCTTCAATACGCCATTTTCTCATCTGTCAGAGCGGATAAAAAGAGTGTGTGTATGTTTGTTAAATAATCTATTGGTATCAGTCGAAAGCGCCGCTGATGGCTTCGTCGAAGGTCTCTTCCTCGTCGGCCGGCGGCAGTTCGCTGTGGCACAGGTCGACGCCCTGCGGGAAGTGGAAGACGGCGCTCTGTGTGTATGGCAGTTTGGGGTCGGCATAAACCTTCGATATGAACTTGCCGTAGATAGGCAGCGCCATTGCCGCGCCCTGTCCCTGGGCCATGTTGTTGAAGTGGATGTAGCGCTCCTCTCCGCCTACCCATGTACCTGACACGAGGTCGGGGGTGAAGCTCATGAACCAGCCGTCGGCGTTGTCGTTGGTTGTTCCGGTCTTGCCGCCTGTCTGTGCCGTGATGTTGTAGGGCGGGCGGCGCAGACGGTTGCCGGTACCGCTGTCGACGACGTTGAGCAGCAGCGAGAGTATGCGCCAGTAGCCTTTCTGTGTGATTACTTCGGTCTGCGAGGGCGAGAAGTCGCTGATTATATTACCGTTGGCGTCTGCTATGGCGGTGACGAACACGGGGTCGGACTTCATGCCCTTGTTGGCGAAGGCGCTGTAGGCCGTCACCATCTCCTTGACCGACACTTCGGCCGGGCCGAGGCAGAGCGATTTTACTGCCGGCAGCTGATTGGTGATGCCGTAGGAGTGCATGCGCTTGACAAGCTCGGCGGGGCTTAGGCGGTCCATGATGCGGGCCGAAATCCAGTTGTTGGAGTTTGTGAGCGCCCATCGCAGGTCGACCATCTCGCCTATGCGTGCCTTGCCGGCGTTGCGGGGCTGCCATATGCGGCCGTTCTCGTCGTAGAGCGTCGGCTGCTCGTTGAGAAGGGTGGTGCAGGGGGTGAAGTCGTCGGTCTCGAGGGCATAGGTGTAGAGGAAGGGCTTGATTGTCGAGCCTATCTGACGACGTCCGGTCGACACCATGTCGTACTGGAAGAAGCGGAAGTCGGGGCCGCCGACGTATGCTTTGACGAAACCTGTTGTGGGGTCCATCGACATGAAGCCCGTGCGCAGGAACGACTTGGTGTAGAGCAGCGAGTCGCGCGGTGTCATCACCGTGTCGACAGGTCCGTCGTAGCTGAAGACTGTCATCTCGACCGGCACGTTGAATTCACGCTCCAGCTCCTCGGCCGAGAGTCCGCGGAGTCTGGCCACTCGGCCGCGCTCGCTCTGCTTCATTGCGTTGGCGATGAGGGTGCGGCGCATGGCGTCGGAGAGCTCGCCGCGGTTGGAGGTGTAGGGTGCTGCCGACGAGCCTTTCTTCTCGCGGAAGAACTGCTTCTGAAGGGTCTTCATGTGGTCGTGGACGGCTTCCTCGGCGTACCGCTGCATGCGGGCGTCGATGGTGGTGTATATTTTCAGACCGTCGTTGTAGATGTCGTATTTGGTTCCGTCGGGCTTGCGTGTCTTCTCAATCCAGCCGTAGAGGGGGTTGGTGTGCCATGCTATCGAGTCGTCGGTGTAGCGCTGGCCGTCCCACGACGGGTAGTTCTTGCGCTCGGGTCGCTTTGCGGTGAGCATGCGTCGCAGCTCCTCGCGGAAGTAAGGGGCAAGGCCGTCCTTGTGGTCGACGCGCTGGAAGTTGAGGGTGAGAGGCTCGGCCTTGAGCTTCTCGAGTTCCTCGCGGGTGAGCATATCGGCCTTGAACATCTGTTCGAGCACGACGTTGCGGCGGTCGCGTGTGCGCTCGGGCTTGCGGACAGGGTTGAAGTACGAGGGATTCTTCACCATGCCCACGAGCGTTGCGGCCTCGAGGACTGTGAGGTCGGCGGCGTCCTTGTTGAAGTATACCTTTGCGGCGCTCTTGATGCCGACTGCGTTGTAGAGGAAGTCGAACTGGTTGAGATACATCTTCAGAATCTCTTCCTTCGAGTAGAAACGCTCGAGCTTGATGGCGATCATCCACTCGATGGGCTTCTGTACGGCACGTGCGAGCAGGCCGCTCGACGGGGGAGTGTATAGCTGCTTGGCGAGCTGCTGGGTTATTGTCGAGCCTCCGCCGGCGTTCTTGTTCTGCAGCAGCACGGTCTTGACCACGGCGCGTGCTATGGCCTTGACGTCGATGCCCGAGTGGTCGGCGAAGCGCGCGTCCTCGGTGGCGATGAGGGCGTCGACGACAGCGGGCGATATTTCGTCGAAGTCGGCATACACGCGGTTGCCGGTGTTGCGGAAGTATCGTCCCATCTCCTCGCCGTCGGACGTGTAGATTATCGTGGCGAATTTATCCTGAGGATTTTTGAGCTCCTCGATAGGCGGCATGTATCCGATGACGCCGTTGTATACCATTATGAAGAATCCTGCGACGAACACCACAAAGGCGGCGAAGGCGATCCATAGCACCTTGATGGCTATCGACACGCTACGCTTGCGGGGTGTCTTGCTGTTCTGACTTGTTTTTGTTGCCATTGTCACTAAAAAATATTCCAAGAGAGAATACAAAATTAGACATTTTTTGTCGTTCCAACAAAAATGATTAAATTTGCACCGCAAAACACCCGCCCGAATGGTGGAATGGTAGACACGAGGGACTTAAAATCCCTTGGCCATTAGGCTGTGTGGGTTCGAGTCCCACTTCGGGTACGAGTTTTTTGACAGTGCATGCACGCATATCTGTGTCGCATGCACTTTTTTCTTACAACCGACAGTTTCTGAATAATTCTTAAAAAAACAAGTAGACCATGAACTTCGAGTACATCCCCAAAGGCACATGCTCGCGCCGTATCAACTTCGAAATCGACGAGAGCGGTTGCCTGCGCAATGTATGTTTCACCGGGGGCTGCCCCGGCAATACCGTAGGCGTGGCCTCGCTCGCCGAGGGCCGCGACGCCCGTCAGGTGGCATGCGCCCTCAAGGGCACTCCCTGCCGCGACAAAGGCACCTCCTGCCCCGACCAGCTCGCCAAGGCCATCGAGGAGGCTCTCGCAACAGCCAATGCCTGACAGTATGGCCAATACTGACTTTGCCTCACAGGCGCGCCGCCTCTACATGGAGTCTTTTCCGCCGGAAGAGCGGCGTCCCTGGGAGGGTATTGTGAATCCGGAGTCGGACTACGGCCCCGACCTCTGCCACCTCACTGACGGCGAGAGCTATGCCGGCTTCATGACGCTGTGGGACTTCGGCACCTTCCGCTATCTGGAGCACTTCGCCACGATGCCCGAGCTGCGCGGCCGCGGCATCGGATGTATGTGGATGAAGAAGCTCATCGAATCGTCGTCGTCGCCTGTGGTGCTCGAGGTGGAGCGCCCCGGCGACAATGACATGGCCGAACGCCGCATAGGCTTCTACCGCCGCTGCGGCATGTATCTGCTCGACTACGACTACATCCAGCCTCCTTACGCCCCGGGCCTCCCCGAGGTGCCGCTGCTGCTGATGTCGTCCGACCCTGCGCTCGACCCCGCAGCCGTGGCCGCGACCCTGCACCGCGAGGTCTACGGCCGCCGCTAAGCTGAACCTGAGGCCTGCCGTGTGTGTTTAGTAGTTACATTGACAACTAAACACACTACCGCTATGAATGAATATGAAGCCCTGACAACGAGCGCACAGCTTGTATTGATTGAGTTCTACGCCACATGGTGCGGCCACTGCAGGAACATGATGCCTGTCGTGGCAGAGATACGAGAGCTTCTCGGCGACACTGTGCCAATCTATCAGATCGACATTGACGAGAACGGTTATGCCGCCGAGCAGGCAGGCGTGACAAGTACCCCTACATTTATCATCTACCGCGGCGGCGTGCCCGTATGGCAGTACAGCGGCGAAATCGACGGTAACGTGCTGCTGCAGAAGTTGCAGGCATTCATGAGCTGACAGCTATGGCTACGCAACGACGGCACACCATCTCCGAGGCCGGAAGCCGTGCCAGGCGGCCGGTGTTCGTGGCCTCGCTCGTCTTCATTTTCCTGTATCTGTTTATTGCCAACGGGATATGCCGGCATTTCACCACCGTCATGCTGACACTCGTCGACCTTGCCGGCATCTACGTGACCTACCACCTCGTGCTCAAGTCGCTCAATATCCACAGCAAGGCCGCCGACAGCATCTGCGGCATCGTTGACCGCAGCGGCTGCCACAAGGTGCTGAACACGCCTGCCTCGAAGTTCTTCGGTATCTTCGGGTGGAGCGAGCTGGGGCTCAGCTACTTCACGGTGAGCCTTGTCATGCTGCTTGTCTTCCCGCAGTATACGGGCTATCTCGCCCTTATCAATGCC
Organism: Muribaculaceae bacterium; assembly: GCA_029057255.1. Lineage (GTDB taxonomy): Bacteria > Bacteroidota > Bacteroidia > Bacteroidales > Muribaculaceae > CAG-873. Next base: position 20,345 of record JAICZO010000015.1, read on the forward strand.
TGCTGCTGCCTGTTCTCGTTCTGGAGCATATGGTATCAGAAGTACCGGGCGAAGGCATGGTGCACGCTGTGCCTGCTCACACAGGCATGTCTGTGGCTCTCGTTTGCCTTTTATGTGTTCGGCGGCTGGCTCGGCTCGGCGTTCCCGCTTGGCATACAGTTTTTCATCCTCTGCGCCTCGTATGTGGTCGCCCTGCTGGGTCTTAATGCCATCATGCCTGCGCTTGACAAATCCGACAGCTGATGAGAAAGACCCCGTTCCCCAATATTTGTTAACGCTGGGGTCGCATATCTCTGAGTGATTTTTGTCTTGTGATGAAGGAGCG
>JAICZO010000150.1 GCA_029057255.1 Muribaculaceae bacterium
CAACGCTATGGTGCGCTGCGGCATGAGCAACATGCTCTTCTATGACCGCGCCATCGCTAATGTTAAGGCCGGTGAAACTTTCAACCGCGTTGAGGGTACATTCAAGTTCTACTTCGGTCAGCCCGAAATCACCAACATCATCGGCGGCCTCGACATCACAGGCTCGGCAGAGGCTCCCTCGGCAATGCCCGCAGGCGTCACCGAAGTGCAGCGCAACATGCTCTACTCCTATATGTCGCTCACCGACGTGGCTGTCACCAACATCAATGGCAAGGAGGCCGTCATCACTGACGAACTCGGCAACAGCTGCAAGCTCTACAACCAGTTCAATGCTGTAAGTCTCGCTCAGGGAGGCGGCTACAACATCACCGGCTTTGTCGGCGTCTACAAAGACGATGTGCAGTTCTGGGCCACCGATATCGACGACACCAACAGCTACGAGCTTATCGACGCTCCCACATTCTCCCTCCCCTCAGGCTCAACAGTAGCTCTCTACAGCCGCCTCGACATCTCTGCTCCCGAAGGTGCAACCATCTACATCAGCGTAGACGGCGGCGAATTCGAAGCAGGCAACATGCTTTACTTCTACAACATGGGCGAAGTCGAAGTCCGCGCATACGCACTCCTCGACGGCAAGCGCAGCCCCATCACCACAGCTACCTACACCGTAGGCAAGGCTGACCGCGGCATGGCATGGATTAACGACGACTACGAACCCGTAGCCGAAGTGACTGTAGTCTTCGGCAGCGAAGAGAAGCCCGTTTATCCCTTCCTCGACGGCATCTATGACATGCCCGTCTTCACATCAAGCAACCCCGAAGTGGCCACAATCACCGAGGAGGGCGAAATCACCATCGTAGGCCTTGGTTCAACAACCATCTCCGCCACAATGGATGAAAACGTAATGTATGCCGCAGGCGAAGCTTCGTTTGTCATCAACGTCATCTCGGAAGAAGAAGCCAAGGCAATCAAGACAACTGTCGACTTCTCCGCTCAGAGCTGGGAAAATGGTTACGGTAAGGACAAGACTGTGACCTGGACCGGCAGCAACGGCTACACATTCGAGACTTCGTCGATTGTCGGAGCCAACAAGAGTACCTACCCTGCTCTCCGTACAGGTGACGGCGTGCTCCGTGTATATGGCTCAAACGGCAATGAAATCACTGTAAACGCTCCCGCCAACTTCCAGATCAAGGCGTTCACGGTTGAATACGCCCAGCAGGATCCCATCATCAAAGTTGGCGACAAGACTATCACAGCCGATGGCGACGAAATCGCAGCACGTGCCATAGCGATCAACAAGTCCAAGACATATACTCTCGAAAGCGCCATCGACAAGTTCGTCATCACCACCGGTCCCAAAGATAATAACGATACTTCAAAGACAGGCCAACTCGACATGGGCAAGATTCACTTCGTGCTCGCAGAAGTGCCCACCGGCCTCAACGCAGTTGAAGTAGCAGGTGACACCGAGGCTGTATACTACAACCTCCAGGGCGTACGCGTTGCCAACCCCGCAGCCGGCATCTACATCCGTATTGCCGACGGCAAGGCATCGAAAGTCGTTATCCGCTAAACGATAATAAGTCACTGACAAAAAAAGGACGGCGTCTCCGCGCGGAGACACCGTCTTTTTTTTGTCAGTATATCTTTGTGCTATCTTATTCGGCGGATAGCGCTTATCACCATATCAGGCTCGTAGCCGCGCGACACGCCGAAGCGGAAGAGGCGCTGTCGGTCGGCACGGTCAGCCATATCGAGCGTACGCGCCTTCGCTGCGATAAGTCCGTCGAGAATCTCGGCATACTGCTCGGGGTCGAGCACATCGGGGTCGTCGAGCAGAGCGTCGGCGTTGACGTGCTTCTGCCGCAGAGCCAGGGCTATGCGACGGCGCCCCCAGCGCGCAAAGCGGTATTTGTCGCGGATGAAGGCGACGGCAAAACGTGTGTCGTCGACAAAGCGTCGGCCGACAAGCGATGACATGATGCGGTCGGCGTCGCCCGGAGCGATGCGCCACTGCTCAAGCTTGCGCCGAAGCTCCCATGTGCAGTGCTCCGACCGCACACAGAGGCGCTCGAGTCTGACAAGTGCCTGCTCGGGCGTGACAGTCTTGGGTCGCTGTATCATGCCTTGACAGCGGCTGCGTACCGCGGGTTACCTTTATAGTCGCGCGTCACGGCCACGTCCTCGAAGCCTTCGTCGACAAGCAGTCGCTCTGTCTCGGCGGGGAAGCGCGAGTTTATCTCGAAGAACAGTCCGCCGCCGGAAGCAAGCGCCGTGTGCGCATAGCGCGCTATGGCACGGTAGAAGAGCAAGGGGTCGTCGTCGGGGACGAAGAGCGCCCCGTCAGGCTCGGCATCGGCGACACGCGGGTCCATGTCGGACCGCTCGGACCGGCATATATAAGGCGGATTGCTGACGATGACGTCGTAGCTGTCGGCAACGGCCGTGGCACGCAGTATGTCGGCGACGGCGAAGCTGACAGGCACGCGCAGTGCGGCGGCATTGCGGCGCGCCACATCGACGGCGGCGGCGCTGATGTCGATGCCCTCGGCCTTGCAGAAAGGCAGCGCTCTGGCGAGCGATATGGCTATGCAGCCCGAGCCTGTGCCTATGTCGAGCACACGCAGGTCGCGGCGCGCGCCGTAGCGGTCGACCACCATGTCGACAAGACCGGCAGTCTCGGGGCGCGGTATCAGCACGTCGGGCGTGACGATGAAGTCGTTGCCCATGAAGCGTGCCGTGCCTACGGCATACTGCACGGGCATGCCCTGCTCTATCTCGGCCGCCACGCGATCGAGCCTTGCCTCGGTCTCGGGCAGGAGCGTGCGGTCGCCGTCGGTGAATATCTTGCGGCGGTCATATCCGGCCACGTCCTCCATTATCAGGCGTGCGGCAGCAAGGCCCTCGTCATCATCGCCGAGAGCCTTTGCCAGCCGTGCCGTGAGAGCCTTCAGAGCCTGCGTCGCTGTCATTGACGGTCGTCGTTAATGGCTTCGTAGAGGAAGGCGTCATCGTCATCGGAGCCGTCGCCGTCGTCTTCGCCGCCTTCTTCCTCGTCATAGTCGGCGTCGTCCCAGTCGATGTCCTCGCCCCACTGGTCAGGACTTATCGAGCGGAGATCCTCGGCCTCTTCGTCGGCCTCCTCTTCGGTGGGCGTGTACTCGAAGATGAACTCGTCTTCCTCGCGCACGCGGTGATGACCGTCGAGCGGGCGGTGAATGATGTCGACAGCGTCGATGCGGTTGTTCTCGTCGGTGATGGCGCGCCAGAGCATGTCCTTAAGCTCTGTTATGCCGTAGCCGGTGACAGCCGATATGAACACGTGGGGCACACCTTCGGGCAGTGTGCGGGCTATCTCCTCCTGAAGCTCCTCGTCGAGCATGTCGGACTTCGAGATGGCGAGCACACGCTGCTTGTCGACGAGCTGCGGGTTGAACTGCTCGAGCTCGCGGAGCAGGATGGCATACTCGGCGGCGATGTCGTCGGCATCGGCGGGCACCATGAAGAGGAGCACGGCGTTGCGCTCGATGTGGCGGAGGAAGCGCAGACCAAGGCCGCGGCCCTCGCTGGCACCCTCGATGATGCCGGGGATGTCGGCCATGACGAACGAGCGGTTGTCGCGGTACGACACGATGCCGAGCTGCGGCTCCATCGTGGTGAAGGGATAGTCGGCAATTTTGGGCGCGGCCGCCGACACTGCCGACAGCAGCGTCGACTTGCCCGCGTTGGGGAAACCTACCAGACCGACGTCGGCAAGCAT
>JAICZO010000151.1 GCA_029057255.1 Muribaculaceae bacterium
AGTTGTGTATAAGAGAGTGCGGCGTATATGTGTTCGTCTCCGACCCGGTCCAAGATACTGCGTAAATCCTTGACGGCGGCGTCTCTGATTGTTTCGGCAAGATTCTGATAGAAGGGGTCAACAGACTCGGAGGCTCTATAGCTTCCGCCGTCACCGGAGCACGACGCGTTGATGCGGCGGATATATTCTTCGGCGGTATCGGGGTCGAGCTCGGCCGCTTCCTCGAAAAAGCGGTATCCCGTCTCCATATCGACATCGGTGCCGCGGCCGTAAGAGTAGGCGACGCCGAGCGCGATGAGCACCTTCTCTTTGATGCTGTCCCACAGATAATCTATTGCTTCCTGAGCTTCCTGCAGATATTCGAATGCCACGTCGTCGTCCTGCACTACGCCGAGGCCTTCCTGGAAGCATATGCCGAGATAGGCCGCTGTCTGAGTGCGGGTACGCTCGCTGCATTCGGGATTGGCGTAGGCCTTTTCGAACCATTGCACCGCCTTGGCGTAGTCCTGTTCCGCTCCGCCGCAGCCCTCAAAGTGGTAGTAACCCATCTCGAACTGTCCTGCCGGATGTCCGCCCCGGGCAGCCATAGCGAAGAACTGATATGCCGTCTCGGCGCTTTCCTCGACTATTTCTCCGGCCTCGTAGATGTGTCCGACGTTGTATGCACCCTGCGGGTCGCCCTTGTGTGCCGCTTTGGCGTAGTATGTCAGCGCGGCCATAGGGTCGTTCTTCTCTTTCTTGAGATAGTAGCCGTAGTTGTTGCAGATGACAGGCGATATTTCGGCGAGCATACTGTAGTAAGACTCGAACGTGTCCGGGTTGATGTCGGCGTGTCCTGATTCGCGGATATCGCAGTAGTTGCCCCAGCCGGCACATATGCGTCCGTCGAAGCTCCTCTCATACCATTCCTTCGCTATCGGGTATGCCCAGGCGTAGTATGCTTCCGTCTCCTTGAATTCCTTGGCGAGCTCAGGCTCGACAAGCAGGTAGTCGCCCCAGAAATAGACGTTTGCCACCATGTAGCAGCAGAAAGAATCGCCCTCTTCGGCCTGGCTCAGAATCTCCTCAAAGGCTTCCTTGAACGAGGCAAAAGGCATGCCACGCTGCACCGAGGGGGTGAAATTGCCGCTGCGGACGGCGCAAAGCACTCCGGTAGCACTGCCCATAAGAGCGCTCTTCTGTATCAGCTTGGAGGCATTGGCCTCGTCAGGGGTGAACCCGGCACCGCTCCACACATATTCCTTGCCCATGAAGCAGCGGGCGACGAATGCGAGGGCGTCGGCATCGCCTTGCTGTGCGGCCTGCATCAGCATCGCGTAGCCGCGCCGTATCTCTTCGCGGTCGAAGCTTGTCCATATCATATCCACAGCCGTTGCTACGGGCTGACTGTATCTACCGTTCATTGTTGTCAGTATTTTTATAGTAGTCTAAATATTTGAAAGTAAGTCGCCGGAAGTAGTCGTTGACATCGAATGTCTCCCATCCCGGCATAGGGTCGCAGAACTTGCCGTCGTTGACCAGCCCGCACAGCCACGTCCGCAGGGCGGCGGCGTCTGACAAGACCGCCATGTACCCGGACGGCTCCGGAGCTGTCCATCTGACATACTCAACTTTGTAAACTGTGCGGTCGGTAGAGCTTTCGACAGCACGCATTATGTTTATATATCCGCCGTTGCTGCCGGTGAAGTCGTAAAGCATCCATTCGGATTTGCCTTCGATGATGTTGTCGAGGGCGGCCACAACGTCGGCGGGGTCGAAATAGCTGAAGTCCTGACCGTCGACGCAGAGGTTCGCTTCGTCCTCTTCAGATTCGTAGTGCAGATTCTCGCAAGTCCAGTCGGTCATGTCGGGCAGTGCCGACGAGCGGAAGAAGCTACACATCACTTTGGCGGCTTCTTCGGAGGTGAAACGGCTCTTCACCATCCGGAGCACGCACCTGCCGACTCTGAAAAACACTGCTATGCGCGAATCGTCGTAGAAGCTTATGGCAAAGCACTCCGCCTGCTGCACGATCACGAGAGGCGTACAC
>JAICZO010000152.1 GCA_029057255.1 Muribaculaceae bacterium
CCGTTGACAAGGGGCGACGGGTCGCCGTCGAGAGTGATGTAAGCCTCAACCCTCGATGCGTCGTCAATGTCAACACGGTACTCCTCGGCCTGAGCGAGGCACGGAATAAGGAGCAGCATCGAGGCAAATAAGATTTGCAAGAAGGTTTTCTGCATGATAAAAAAATTTGTGATTATGATTATTCGCGGATTTATCATACAAAGATAAATCCTAAAAATCAGAAAAACAAATATAACAGCAGATAAAAGCGTTTTTATGGCATTTATTTAACGTAGCTTCACACTACAATCTTCCACCCGAGACAACCCGTGCAGACTTTATACTTCACCGTCGAGCCGGTGCGGGTGGTGCGATAGCGCACTACAGGTATCGAGAACGTCTTCCGGCGGCCGTCCTCGAAGGTAACGTCGATATGGTATGTGTGGTATGTGCCCATATGGCGGCCTCGGCGTCCGCGCCGGGTATGCTCTTTCTCATAGCGGCGGTCGACGACGGCACTCTCGGTATGCACGGCGTCGCGGTCGGCCACACCGTAGTTCAGTCCGAGTATGGCGCAATAGAACAACGACGTCATTAAGACGAGCCACCCTATCCAGTCTATGACACTGTTGCAGCTCGTCACACGGCGAAGAAGCGGCATCGACAGTGCGCCGAGAATCACCGCCCAGCATGCGGGCTTCCACCACTCGACGAGCGTCTGACACCACATGACATATCCGCCACAAAAGAAAATGAAAACGATGAGGACTTTCACCCCTAAGATTATGCTTTCCTTTTTACTCATATTCCCATATCAGTTTTTGCGCCTGCAAAATTAGCACATGCATTGCACTATCGCAAAAAATTGTGTAATTTTGCGATATGGAAAAAGACAATCCGATACACGACAGTTGGGATCGGGAACATCTCTGGCATCCCTACACATCCACTATAAATCCACTCCCCACTTACATGGTCGAATCGGCCGACGGCGTGCGCATACGCCTTGCCGACGGCACCGGCCTTATCGACGGCATGTCGTCGTGGTGGTGCATGATACACGGCTACAACAACCGACGCCTGAACGACGCGGCAGCACGGCAGATGAGCCGGGTGAGCCACGTGATGTTCGGCGGACTCACACACGCGCCGGCCGTGGAGCTGGGCAAGATGCTGCTCGAAGTGGCACCGCCGTCGATGCACAACATATTCTATGCCGACTCGGGCTCGGTCGCCGTGGAAGTGGCCATGAAGATGGCTGTCCAGGCTGCCGTGTCGGCTTCGGGGAGCCACTCCAAGACTAACTTCGCCACCATACGCTCGGGCTATCACGGCGACACCTGGAACGCCATGAGCGTCTGCGACCCCGTGACGGGCATGCACGGCGCTTTCGGCTCCGCACTCCCGGTGCGATTCTTTGTGCCGC
>JAICZO010000153.1 GCA_029057255.1 Muribaculaceae bacterium
CGCCGACCGCGGCACGCTCGAGTGCGACAATCAGTACATGGCATTTGTCAGTGACGAACTCATTGACGCCGACGGGACTGTAGTGCCTGTCGCCGACACCGACATCGAATTCTCGGTAAGCGGGGCCGGCGGTCTGAAGGCTGCCGGAAGCGCCGACCTGACCGACCGCAAGTCATACACCTCCCCCGTGCACCGCACATGGAAAGGCCGCGCGATGGCCATCGTGAAGGCCGGGCACAAGAAAGGCAAAGCCACTCTTACTGCCCGCGCCGGCAAGCTCAAAGCCAAAAGCGCCATCACTATCCGCTGAGCGGCTTTGCCGCCCATAAAGAACCGCCCCGGGGAAGCTCGTGAAGAAAACTTCCCCGGGGCGGTCTGATTCGGTTTGCGTCGTATCAGACGTCTATCTTATTGCTGCGAAGAACTCCGCACGCAGCGCTGCGTCACTCTCGAACACACCGTTGTAGTGCATCGTGGTAGTTGCCGACTGCTGCTTCTCGACACCGCGCATCTTCATGCACAGGTGCTCGCCGGAGCATGTCACAATCACACCTTTGGCGCCCAGACTGCGGCGCACCTCCTCGCAGAGCTGTGCCGTGAAGCGCTCCTGCACCTGCAGGCGACGGGCATAGACATTGACTATGCGCGCAAGTTTGCTCAGACCGACAATCTTGCCGTCAGGTATGTAGCCGATGCTGACCTTGCCGAAGAACGGCAGTATATGATGCTCGCACATCGAGTAGAACTCTATGTCTTTCACGACGATAAGCTGAGAACCTTCATGGGCGAACATTGCCTGATTGATAACATCGGCAGCTTCCGTACGGTAGCCCGATGTAAGGAACCACAGCGCCTTGGCCGCTCTGACGGGAGTCTTCAGCAGCCCTTCGCGGCTGCTGTCCTCGCCAAGCAGACCTATGATGGATTCGATATGTCCGGCAATTGCCTCGATGCGTTCTTGTTCGGTAAGCTCTTGCATAAATACTAATCGGTGATGTTGATTTTATCGCGTACTACTCTCAGGTATGACCTGTACTGCGGGAATGCTTCTCTCATCTGCGCCAGGACTGATTCGGCTTCGGCGCGAGTGCGGAAGTCTCCGGCCTTGACCCTCCAGTAGGGGGAGTTGAAGGAGACATAGCTGCGAAGACGCGGGAACTGTGCCGTGACGAGGGTGTGGGCCCTCTCGGCCTGGGCACGTGCCGTACGCGGGTTGTTGTCGTCGAACACCTGTACCCTATACCCTGTCCTTACGGCTGCGGCGTGACGGACGTCGCCGTTTTCTGATTCAGAGTCGGCCGAGACTGACCGTGTGCCTTTTACAGCAGCCGCGAGAGAGGCCGGCTGGTCGACATATATCGTGCCCGAGGCATTGATTGTATCGACAATAGATACCGCCTGACCCTGTGCCGACACGACTGACGCCGACATCAGGATTAAGAAGAGTAAGAGTGAAAGGAGTTTCGGCTTCATATCAAAAAAACGTAGCAAGCCCGGTCACTACTTGTCATACGGTTGCGACCCGGCTTGCTGTTATGATTATCGAAATCAGAATGCGCTCACGATGCCCATGAAGTCGGCGCACTTGAGCGAAGCGCCACCGATGAGGCCACCGTCAACGTCGGGCTTGGCGAAGAGCTCAGCGGCATTCGAGGGCTTGCAGCTGCCGCCATAGAGGATGGATGTATTGTCAGCCACTTCCTTGCCGTACTTCTCGGCGATGACGCCGCGGATGAAAGCGTGCATGTCCTCAGCCTGCTCGGCGGTAGCGGTCTTGCCTGTGCCGATAGCCCATACGGGTTCGTAAGCGAGGATGATTTTGCCGAAGTCCTCGGCGCTGAGGTTGAAGAGGCCTTCTTCTACCTGACGGCGAACTACTTCGTTGAATGTACCGTTCTCGCGTTCTTCGAGCACCTCACCGATGCAGAAGATGGGAGCGAGGCCGTTCTCGAGGGCAAGAGCCACTTTCTCGCGGAGAGTCTCGGAAGTCTCACCGTAGTACTGGCGACGCTCGCTGTGGCCGAGGATAACGTATCC
>JAICZO010000154.1 GCA_029057255.1 Muribaculaceae bacterium
ACCTTACACAGCCTGAGATTAAAATCAGTCTCACAGGAACGGTCAAGCAGGCACGTCTGACAGGCTATAATTACGAGGACTTCGAGACCGGAGGCCCCGAGGGTTGGGAGCTCAGTTTCGGCTCGGGCAATGTGGCACTCTATGGCGGTCATGAATCTTCGCGTGCGTACTATACGACAACAGTGTATTATGACGATGCCCGTAATGCCGATCTCGGCGGAGTGGGTTTCACAACGCACTATGTCGAGATGGGTTCCGACCCCGTGGTCAGCTTCTGGTATCAGATGGCCAAGGTCGACTACGCCGGAAATGTGTCGGGTGCCGCTGCTGCCGGCGATGTGTCGGTTGAAGTGAAGCTGTCATCTGACGAGGGCAAGACATACACTACGATATATACCATCGAGCCTGGTGGCGAGCACGAGCACGAGGCTACTCTTGACTGGACTCGCCTGACAGTGCCTGTCCCTGAATATGCGGGCAAGACCTGCCGCCTGCGTGTGGTTTTCAATCAGCCGAGCGGCCCTTCATTCTTCAATCAGGTAAGATGTATGGCCGACGATGTCGAGATTGGCACCAAGGTTGCCAATGACCTGCGCGCCACATCCCTTACAGGCAACTCACTCCTCGAAAGCGGTAAGGAGTATACTTTTACCGCCACAATAGAGAATCTCGGCAGCGAGCCCATGTCGGACTATAGTGTGGAGCTTGTCGACGCCGCGACCAAAACCGTTCTCAATACAGCCCCCGGTGTCATTGTCGAGCCTTCAGGCAAGAGTACCGTGGCTCTTAAATGGACTCCCGGCCAGTCCGGCAGCTTCAGCCTCAACGCTGTCATTGTCTCGGACTCCGATCCTGTATCAGACAACAATACGTCATATACACACCATCTCCAGGTGCTCCCCGAGGGCAATACCGCTATAGGCATCAATCATGGCGATGTCCTCGCCGCGATGGCCTTCCCTATCAATTTCTATGCAGTCGAGTCTGCTACACAGAGCATCTATCCGGCAAATGAAATTGGCACTACCCGCGGCGTCATCAACTCGATTGTGTTCACGTCATATCTCGACAGCGATTTCTACGGTGAGCCGTTCGAAGTATTTGTCGCCGAGACTGACAGAGCAGACTTCGGGACTCCCGAGTTTGTCGACCCCCAGTCGTTCACCAAGGTGTTCGAGGGTGCTGTCTTCATGCCTGCCGGCACGCTCGACGTTGTCATCCCGTTCGATACTCCCTACTCGTACAATGGCGGAAACATCGTTGTGATGTGTCGCAAGGTCGGCAAGGAATTTGTCATGGGTAAGTACTTTATAATCCACAAGAGCGAGAATCCCCGCTCGATACAGTGTTCGTCCAATAATAG
>JAICZO010000155.1 GCA_029057255.1 Muribaculaceae bacterium
ATCACCCCCAAGGGTGAGAGCGATCCCACTCCCGAGGAGAAGCTGCTCCGCGCCATCTTCGGCGACAAGGCCGGCGACGTCAAGGACGCATCTCTGAAGGCTTCGCCCTCTCTCAAGGGTGTTGTCATCGGCACAAACCTCTTCTCGCGTGCCGCCAAGAAAAAGAAAAACAAGAGCGCGAACGCTCTCCTGCCCAAGCTCGACGAAGAGTACGAGGAAAAGCTCGACAACCTCCTCGGCATTCTTGTCGACAAGCTGCTTGTCCTCACCAGCGGCCTCACATCGGCCGGTGTGCATGACTTCCTCGGCAGCGAGATCGTGCCCAAGGGCGAGAAGTTCTCGGCCGGCGTGCTCCGCTCTATCAACTACGATACTCTGAGCCTCTCCAACTGGACTACCGACGAGCACAAGAACGACCTTATCCGCCGTACTATCGTCAACTATCTCCAGAAGAGCAAGGAAATCGATACAGAACTCCGCCGCAAGAAGTTCGATATCTCTATCGGCGACGAGCTTCCCTCGGGCATCATGCAGATCGCCAAGGTCTACATCGCCAAGAAGCGTAAGATCAGCGTCGGTGACAAGATGGCAGGTCGCCACGGTAACAAGGGTATCGTCTCGCGCATCGTGCGTCAGGAAGATATGCCCTTCCTCGCCGACGGTACTCCTGTCGATATCGTGCTCAACCCCCTCGGTGTGCCTTCGCGTATGAACCTCGGCCAGGTGTTCGAGACCGTGCTCGGATGGGCAGGCCGCGAGCTGGGCGAGAAGTTCGCCACCCCGATTTTCGACGGTGCAAGCCTCGACGACCTCAACGCATGGACCGACAAGGCCGGCCTTCCCCGCTACGGTAAGACCTACCTCTACGACGGCGGCACCGGCGAGCGCTTCGACCAGCCCGCTACCGTGGGTGTGATCTACATGCTCAAGCTCGGCCACATGGTCGAAGACAAGATGCACGCGCGCTCAATCGGCCCGTACTCGCTCATCACCCAGCAGCCCCTCGGCGGTAAAGCCCAGTTCGGTGGTCAGCGTTTCGGTGAGATGGAAGTCTGGGCGCTCGAGGCATTCGGCGCGGCTCACATCCTTCAGGAAATCCTCACCATCAAGAGCGATGACGTCAATGGCCGCAGCAAGGCTTACGAGGCCATCGTCAAAGGCGATCCGATGCCCGTTCCCGGTATCCCCGAATCGCTTAATGTGCTTCTCCACGAGCTCAGGGGTCTCGGCCTCAGCATCAACCTGGAGAACTGATCGCTCAAGCTCTCTCCCCGTTAAAATTAACTATAGACACACCACCTATATATGGCTTTTAGAAAAGAAAATAAAGCAAAAAACGTCTTCTCGAAGATCTCTATCGGGCTTGCTTCGCCCGAGGAGATTCTCGCGAAGTCAAGCGGTGAGGTTCTCAAGCCCGAAACAATCAACTACCGCACATACAAGCCCGAGCGCGACGGCCTCTTCTGCGAGCGCATCTTCGGACCTGTCAAGGACTACGAATGTCACTGCGGAAAATACAAGCGCATCCGGTACAAAGGCATCGTCTGCGACCGTTGCTCGGTGGAAGTGACCGAGAAGAAAGTGCGCCGCGAGCGTATGGGTCACATCCGTCTCGTCGTGCCCGTGGCTCATATCTGGTACTTCCGCTCGCTCCCCAACAAGATCGGTTATCTGCTCGGCCTTCCCTCCAAGAAGCTCGACGCAGTCATCTACTACGAGCGCTACGTGGTCATCAATCCCGGTGCAGCAGCCGACATCAAGGTCGCTCCCGGCAGCAACGGCATCCAGAAGAACGACCTCCTCTCCGAGGAAGAATACTTCGAGGTGCTCGACCAGCTCCCCAAGGACAACCAGCTCCTCGAGGACGGCAACCCCGACAAGTTCGTCGCCAAGATGGGTGCCGAGGCTATCTACGAGCTGCTCCGCGACCTCGACCTTGACAGCCTCTCCTACCAGCTCCGCCACCAGGCCAGCCAGGAAGGCTCGCAGCAGCGCAAGACCGAGGCTCTCAAGCGCCTCCAGGTAGTAGAGTCGTTCCGCGCCTCGCGCCACCGCAACAAGCCCGAGTGGATGATTCTCCAGGCAGTGCCCGTCACTCCCCCCGAGCTCCGTCCTCTCGTGCCCCTCGACGGCGGCCGCTTCGCCACATCCGACCTCAACGACCTCTACCGTCGTGTCATCATACGTAACAACCGTCTGAAGCGCCTTATCGAAATCAAGGCTCCCGAGGTGATTCTCCGCAATGAGAAGCGCATGCTTCAGGAAGCTGTCGACTCACTCCTTGACAACTCGCGCAAGTCGTCGGCCGTCAAGAGCGAGGCCAACCGCCCCCTCAAGTCGCTCTCCGACTCACTCAAGGGTAAGCAGGGCCGCTTCCGTCAGAACCTCCTCGGTAAGCGTGTCGACTACTCGGCACGATCGGTCATCGTCGTAGGCCCCGAGCTCCAGATGCACGAGTGCGGTCTGCCCAAGAACATGGCAGCCGAGCTCTACAAGCCCTTCATCATCCGCAAGCTCATCGAGCGCGGCATCGTGAAGACCGTCAAGAGCGCCAAGAAAATCGTCGACCGCAAGGAACCCGTCGTATGGGACATCCTCGAGTACGTCATGAAGGGTCACCCCGTGCTCCTCAACCGTGCCCCGACACTGCACCGCCTCGGTATCCAGGCATTCCAGCCCAAGCTTATCGAAGGCAAGGCTATCCAGCTCCACCCCCTCGCATGTACGGCATTCAACGCCGACTTCGACGGTGACCAGATGGCTGTGCACCTCCCCCTGGGCAACGAGGCTATCCTCGAGGCTCAGATGCTCATGCTCGGCGCACACAACATCCTCAACCCCGCCAACGGCGCACCTATCACCGTGCCTTCGCAGGACATGGTGCTCGGTCTGTACTATATCACCAAGCTCCGCAAGGGCGACAAGGGCGAGGGCCACACATTCTACGGCCCTGAAGAAGCCCAGATCGCATACAACGAGGGCAAGGTTACACTCCACGCTCCCATCAACGTGATGGTGGACGACGTCGACGAGGCCGGCAACAAAGTGCGCCGTCTCGTCAAGGACACCTCCGTAGGCCGTGTCCTGGTCAACCAGTATGTGCCCGAAGAAATCGGCTACATCAATACCATCCTCTCCAAGAAGTCGCTCCGCGATATCATCGCCCGCGTCATCAAGAAGTGCGGTATCCCCCGCTCGGCCAAGTTCCTCGACGACATCAAGAACCTCGGCTACCGTATGGCATTCCAGGGCGGTCTGTCGTTCAACCTCGGTGACGTGCTCATTCCGCCGGAAAAAGAGCAGATCGTGGCCGACGGCTACCGTCAGGTCGAAGAAGTCATGGAGAACTTCCAGATGGGCTTCATCTCTGACAAAGAACGCTACCAGCAGATCATCGACATCTGGACACAGGTCAACCAGCGCCTGACCAACATCCTCATGAAGCAGATGGCCGAGGCCAACCAGGGCTTCAACGCCATCTACATG
>JAICZO010000156.1 GCA_029057255.1 Muribaculaceae bacterium
CTCGTCAGCCAATATGCGGTCGGCGGCGGTCAGGGTGCGCGGCTCGAGTCCTTCGGGGAGCACGATGCGCTGTCTGCAGGCACGTGCCCGTTCGGTCATTTGGTCTATAAGTTTCATTTCAGGGCTAATGAAAAAAGTGTTGTGTATTGTGTGTGCAAATTTAGTGAATTTCGTTTGATTGAGCTTTCTCTGTCAGCGGTTTTTTCTTTGGCGGCAGTCAAACAATCGTGCTCGGGCGGGTGTTTTTCTATCAGGGGCGGCACAATGGCCGCCGCCGATGTTTCAACTTCAAACTTACCACTGCGATGACACGACCGAAAACTGAAAGAAAAAACCGGATGAGCGTATGGGTCGCCATCGGCGCCATCTTCCTCATCATCCTGCTTATAATATGGCTCACCTTCGCTGACCTTACGGGCAACACCGATGTGGCTGCGTTCCTTGCGCCTTATATTGTCAATAACCCTGTGAGCTGACTGCCATGAACTCTCTTATGAATGTCTCTTCAGGTAGCGCCGGCCTTCTTGTATGGCTTGTGTGGGCTCTGATAGGAGTCTTCGGCGCATTTGTGGCGCAGCGCTATACGGGCGGGCGCCGCACCCTCGCGTTTGATATCATCATAGGCGGAGTGGCCGCTGTCCTTGGCGGCTGGCTCTCGACGCAGTTCCTCGGCGACTCGGCGGTACAGCTGTTTCTGCTGTCGGTCCTGAGCGCCGTGTTCTTCGCCGCTGCCGCACTGATGCTCGTCGGGTGGCTTATAAGCCATTTCAGCCGCGACGAGGAGGACGACGGCTGACGCTTGCCGTATAGATAGAAAAAACGCCCGTCGGGATTCTTGCGTTTCCCGACGGGCGTCATTTGTTCTTTATTGAAATATATTATTTCTTGTTGCCGAAGTAGCGGGCGTAGAGGCCTGCGAAGCCCTGGCCGTGGCGAGCCTCGTCCTTAGCCATTTCGTGCACGGTGTCGTGGATGGCGTCGAGGTTGAGCTCTTTGGCGCGCTTGGCGATGCGCATCTTGTCGGCGTTGGCGCCGGCTTCAGCGTGCATGCGCTTCTCGAGGTTTGTACGGGTGTCCCATACGCACTCGCCGAGGAGTTCGGCGAACTTGGCAGCGTGCTCAGCTTCCTCGAAGGCGTAGCGCTTGAAGGCTTCAGCGATTTCGGGGTAGCCTTCGCGGTCGGCCTGGCGGCTCATTGCGAGGTACATGCCCACTTCGCCGCACTCGCCGTTGAAGTGAGCTGTGAGGTCGTCGATCATCTGCTGGTCGCAGCCCTTGGCGATGCCTACTTCGTGTTCTGTTACGAACTGGAGGGCAGCTTCAGCGTCGAGTTCTTTGAATTTGCTTGCGGGAGCGCCGCAGATGGGGCACTTTTCGGGAGCTGCGTCACCTTCGTGAACGTAGCCGCATACCATACATATGAATTTCTTTTTCATAATTGTTTGTCGTTTATTAAATGTTGAGAAAGTGTCGGAGGGGGTGTGTCAGATCACGCCGTGTTTTTTGAATACACGTGTGATTTTGTCGAGAGCCTCGTCGACCTGCTCCGATGTGTGTGTAGCCATGAGGCTGAATCGGATGAGAGTATCGTGAGGAGCTACCGCAGGCGATACGACGGGGTTGACGAAGATGCCTTCTTCAAGCAGGTCGCGTGTAATGGCGAAGGTCTTGAAGTTGTCGCGGATATAAAGAGGTATGATGGGAGTCGATGTGTTGCCGATTTCGAAGCCGCGGCTGCGGAATCCGTCGAGGGCGCGGTTTGTGATTTTCCAGAGGTTTTCCTGGCGCTCGGGTTCTTCGATCATCAGGTCGATGGCCTTGAGAGCGGCAGCTGTCGAGGCGGGTGTGATGCTGGCGGTGAAGATGTAGGAGCGTGAG
>JAICZO010000157.1 GCA_029057255.1 Muribaculaceae bacterium
TGCTGGCCTCGAGAGCCTCATTGCCCTCTTTGGCAAGCGCGACACCTTCCTGTACGGTGGTGTTCATCTTCCAGTTGCCGGCAACGATATTTTTTCTCATTGGGATGTATGTTATTAATTGAAAGTTCTATGTTTGTTCAGGCTGCAAAGTTAATCATTTTTTTTGGTATGGGATACAAACAGCCGCAAGATTTTGGGCGAAAGGCTCAGCAGATAGATTATACACATCGCTGCGACGTACAGCGCCACGGCAATTGCATGCGCACGACCGTCGTCGACCGGCATGACGCTCTCGAGCGCGTTTTCATAGCCCTGCCGGTCGGGCAGCAGCGGGTCCATGCCGGTAAGATTGCGCTTCCACATTATTATACCGTCCTTCACGTAGACGAGGGCGGCATCGCCGCGGGCAAGCTGCTGCAGCGCGGTGTCTTCGGCCGAATAGACCGGGAAGTGCGGGCGCGCCAGCGCGGTCCACTCAAGCAGCGACTCGCCTTCCGCTCCGGCTATGCCTATCATGCTTATGCCTTTCGATGCGGCGTACTCGTGCAGCCGGTTGACATAGTGCGCCCTCGAGAGGAACTGCACACCCGGCTCGGCTACAAGCAGATACAGCACTCCGCCTGTCTTTTCTGCCAGACTCGGCGACACGTCATCTCCGTCGGCGTCATTCACGGCAAAGCCGCCTGTGAGTTCGGCAGGCTCTATCACATCGACAAACGTCCATGTGCTGTCGGGGAGCCCGGAGAGGCTGAACTCCTGCCGCCTGCCCTCCTTCTCATAAACGTATACGACGGAGGCATCCGCGTCATTGACTTCGCCGAAAAGCTCGGTCCCGGTCTTGTACGGGCGGAAGTCCACAAGCGGCTGTATGTTATATCCTATGAACGACAGCGACAGCGGGAATGCGACTGACACCGCCACGACAAGCCATTGTATCGGGGCGGCATACAGGCCTCTGACTGTGCGGTTTGTGATCGTGAGGTAGACTATCATGGCCGTCAGCGCAATGTTCTTCCAGAACGTGGCGCCGTTAGAGATGACAAAAAAGTCACCGAAGCAGCCGCAGTCGCTGACAGGGTTGTAAAGCGCGATATACGCCGTCAGGGGCAACATGAACGACATCATGGCGAGCGCCACGACCGACGACGCGCGCTTGAGCGAACCGGTCATAAGCAACACGCCGGTGACAAACTCGACTGTCGCCAGCCCTATGCAACACGTCAGCACAAGCTCGCGCGGGAGGTCAAGCCCCCACACCGAGAGATACTCGTTTGTCTTTATCAGGAATCCCCACGGATCTATAGCCTTGCTCCAGCCCGACACGGCGAATGTCAGGCCGCAGGCAGCACGGCACAGCCATACGAGCACACGTCTCAGCTTAAGCCTCGTCCCTGCCTGCATCAGCGTCAGTAAGCTTTATTATGCCGAACACGGCATAATTCACCATATCGAAGTAGTTAGCGTCGATACCCTCAGAGACCTTGGTCAGTCCTTCGTGATCCTCGATTTCCTTGGTGCGTTCTATCTTGGTGAGAATCAGATCCACATACGACAGCACCCGCATTCCGCGCCAGGCCTCGTCGTAGTCGGTGTTCTTCCTGACCATCAGAGCCTTGGCCTCGGCAGCGACACTATCGTACAGCTCAACAGCCTCCGCGGCAGACATATCCTTGTGGTCCGAGAAACCGCGGCGCAGCTGTATCACACCTATTATGCCGTAATTGACAATAGCGACAAACTCAGGCAAGATACCCTCGCCCACCGCCGACGTCCCCTTTATCTGCAGGGTGCGGATGCGCTTGGCCTTGATGAACAACTGGTCGGTGATGGCCTCCGGCCGCATAATACGCCACGAGGGGCCGTAATCGCCCAGCTTGGCCACGAACACACGGCGGCACATTGCCAGCGCGTCAGAAAACTCTTTCTCAGTATTATCTATGTCGGTCAT
Organism: Muribaculaceae bacterium; assembly: GCA_029057255.1. Classification (GTDB taxonomy): domain Bacteria; phylum Bacteroidota; class Bacteroidia; order Bacteroidales; family Muribaculaceae; genus CAG-873. The sequence continues at coordinate 1,949 of JAICZO010000157.1, forward strand.
GTCTAATCAGTTTTATGATACAAAAATAGTCAATAATTTTTATAAAAGCAAAAAAAGCCTCCGGCAGAGGACGTTTCTCAGTCTTTTTTTGTACCTTTGCAGTCGGTTTAAAAGCCACTTATAAAATAGAACCAAAACAAATCCGTATATAATCACGATTAACAACGTTATGAGTAAAGAAAAACAATTCTTGACCTGCGACGGTAATCAGGCAGCAGCTCACGTGAGCTACATGTTCTCTGAAGTAGCTGCCATCTATCCTATCACACCGTCGTCGACAATGGCTGAATATGTCGACGAATGGGCTGCTGCAGGCCGCAAGAACATATTCGGCGAAACAGTACTTGTACAGGAAATGCAGTCGGAAGGCGGCGCCGCAGGTGCCGTGCACGGCTCACTTCAGGCCGGAGCTCTGACCACGACCTACACCGCATCGCAGGGCCTCCTGCTGATGATCCCCAACATGTATAAGATTGCAGGCGAGCTCCTCCCCTCTGTCTTCCATGTATCGGCTCGTACACTCGCCTCTCATGCTCTTTCAATCTTCGGCGACCACCAGGACGTCATGTCTGTTCGTCAGACAGGCTTCGCAATGCTCGCTGAAGGCTCTGTCCAGGAAGTTATGGACCTCGCCGGCGTGGCACACCTGTCCACCCTCAAGGCAAGCGTTCCCTTCGTAAACTTCTTCGACGGTTTCCGCACATCGCACGAGATTCAGAAAATCGAAGTAATCGACCAGGACGCCCTCGCAGCTCTCATCGACCGCAAAGCTCTCGCTGACTTCCGCGCCCGCGCCCTCACCCCCGAAGCTCCCGTGGCTCGCGGCATGGCCGAGAACGGCGACGTTTTCTTCCAGCACCGCGAGGCTTGCAACAAGCACTATCAGGCCGTACCTGAAATCGTAGAAAACTACATGGCCGAAATCAGCAAGATCACCGGCCGCGAGTACCACCTCTTCAACTACTACGGCGCTCCCGACGCAGAACGCGTCATCATCGCTATGGGCTCGGTGACACAGGCCATCGAAGAAGCAATCGACGCACTCGTTGCCAAAGGCGAGAAAGTCGGCCTCGTTGCTGTACACCTCTACCGCCCCTTCTCTGCAAAGCACTTCCTCGCAGCAGTTCCCGCTACTGCAAAGCGCATCGCAGTGCTCGACCGCACCAAAGAACCCGGAGCCAACGGCGAACCCCTCTACCTTGACGTCAAGGAATGCTTCTACGGCAAAGAGAACGCCCCCGTCATCGTCGGCGGCCGCTACGGTCTCGCGTCGAAAGACACAACACCCGCTCAGATTCTCGCCGTATACGAGAACCTCGCACTCCCCGAGCCCAAGGACCACTTCACCCTCGGCATCGTGGACGACGTGACATTCACTTCGCTCCCCCTCATGCCCGAAATCGCACTCGGCGACGAAAGCACATTCGAAGCCAAATTCTACGGCCTCGGCGCTGACGGTACTGTAGGTGCTAACAAGAACTCTGTGAAGATTATCGGTGACAACACCAACAAATACTGCCAGGCTTACTTCGCATACGACTCGAAGAAATCAGGCGGCTTCACCTGCTCGCACCTCCGCTTCGGCGACAAGCCCATCCGCTCGACATACCTCGTCAACACCCCCAACTTCGTGGCATGCCACGTACAGGCATACCTCAACATGTACGACGTGACACGCGGTCTGCGCGACGGCGGCACATTCCTCCTCAACACCATCTGGGACGGCGAGGAACTGGCCAAGCACCTCCCCAACAACGTTAAGCGCTACTTCGCTCAGCACAATATCACAGTATATTATATCAACGCAACAAAGATTGCACAGGAAATTGGCCTCGGCAACCGCACCAACACCATCCTCCAGAGCGCATTCTTCCGCATCACCGAAGTTATCCCCGTCGACCTCGCCATCGAGCAGATGAAGAAATTCATCGT